>JBDTMW010000213.1:0-4546 GCA_039934065.1 Actinomycetota bacterium
TGTGGTTCGGCTGGTTCGGGTTCAACGCCGGCTCGGCGCTGGGCGCCAACAACACCGCGGCAGTGACCTGGGTCAACACCATGGCGGCCACTGGTGCGGCGTGCCTGGCGTGGCTGGCCACGGAGCGGATTCGCAACGGTCACGCGACCTCGCTCGGTGCGGCATCCGGCATCGTGGCCGGCCTGGTCGCCATCACGCCGGCGTGTTCGGCAGTGACCCCCGTGGGCGCCGTCGCCATTGGCGCGCTTGCCGGAGTCCTGTGCGCACTGGCGGTCGGGCTGAAGTTCCGCCTCGGGTTCGACGACAGCCTGGACGTCGTGGGCGTACACCTCGTCGGCGGGCTGGTGGGCACGATCGCCATTGGTTTCTTCGCCTCGGCCTCCGCCCCGGCGGCCGTGGATGGGCTTTTCTACGGCGGTGGCGTGGACCAGCTGTGGCGTCAGGTGATCGGCGCAGGCGCGGTGCTTGTCTACTCCTTCGTGCTCACCGGCCTGATCGGCTTGGCGCTGCACAAGACTCTGGGCTTCCGCATCGAGCGTGATGCCGAGGTACAGGGCATCGACCTTGAGGAGCACGCTGAGTCGTCCTACGATCTCGGTTCAGTCGGCGGCAGCGGTCTTTCGCATGCAGGAGCCGCCCAGTTCGGGTCACGCACCACTGAGTCGGCCCCCATGGCGGCCTCGTCCAACCGGCAGGGAGCATCATCATGAGACTGGTCACCGCGATCATCAAGCCTTTCAAGCTCGATGAGGTCAAACAGGCCCTGGAGGCCTACGGCATTGCCGGCATGACCGTGAGTGAGGCGAGCGGGTATGGGCGCCAGCGCGGCCACAGCGAGGTCTACCGGGGCGCCGAGTACACAGTCGACTTCGTCCCGAAGCTGCGGGTCGAGGTGGTTGTGGACGACATCGACGCCCCGGACGTGGTGATGGTCATCCTCAAAGCCGCCCAGACCGGACGGATCGGCGACGGCAAGATCTGGACCGTTCCCGTCGAGGACGTTGCCCGGGTGCGCACCGGCGAACACGGTTCGGACGCGTTGTAGGAAACGGCATCTGACAGAGGTGGAATGTGATGGTTGAGACCAAAGTGACCCCAACCGCGGACCTCAACCAGCGACGCTTGGACCTCGCCGACACCCGGGGATTCACCGCCCCGGGTGCCGGCGAGGCGCGCCGCGCCGCGATCGCGGCCCTGAGCCTCACCTGGATCCGTGAGGTTTGGAGCGAGGCGACCTTTGGGGCTTCCTCGCCAGGGGTCGCTCTGGCAAGCGTCGGCAGCCTGGCGCGCGGTGACGCAGGACCGCTCAGCGACTTCGACCTGGTGCTGCTGCACGACGGACGGTCGCTGTCGGGCAAGGAGGTCACCTCCCTGGCCGACCGTATCTGGTACCCGATCTGGGACTGTGGGGCGAAGCTCGACCACAGTGTGCGGACCGTCGGTGAGTGCCGGACCGTTGCCGCCGCGGACCTGTCGGCTGCGGTCGCACTGCTGGATCTCGACTTGGTGGCCGGCGACGAGCAGGTGGTCGCTGCGGCACGTTCGACGGTTGCTCACGACTGGCGCGCCAACGCCCGTCGTCGGTTGCCCCAGCTGGTCGAGTCGCTCGAGGAACGCCACCGTCGGCACGGGGACCTGGCGCAGACCATCGAGCCGGACCTGAAGGAAGCCCGTGGGGGACTGCGCGACATGGCTGTTCTTCGGGCGCTGACGGCGGCGTGGCTGGCCGACCGACCGCACGGGCAGGTCGACGAGGCCTACCGCACGTTGCTGGACACGCGAGATGCGTTGCATGTGGTGACGGGTCGTGGTCGTGATCGCCTCGGGCTCGAGGACCATGACGCGGTCGCTGCGCTCCTGGGCAATCCAGACGCCGACTCCATGTTGGCAGTCGTGGGCACCGCAGCGCGCACCCTCAGCTACGCCATCGACGGGACGGTCCGCCGCGCGGCACAGTCCCAGCGCGCCCGCACCTTGCGGGTCGGTCCCAGACGACCGGTGTTGAAACCATTGGGTTTTGGACTGTTCGAACACGACGGGGAGGTAGTGCTCGGCGCACACCTCGACTCTTCCCGCGACCCGCTCCTGGTCCTTCGCGCAGCGGTTGCGGCGGCCCGCCGGGGACTGCCCCTGGCCCCCGCGACCCTGGCAAACCTGGCTGCGCACTCGCCTGCCATAGCAGCGCCGTGGAGTCCCCTGGCCAGGTCACTGCTCGTCGACCTCCTCGCAGCAGGCCCCGGCCTGATCCCGGTGTGGGAGGGGCTAGACCTCGCCGGCCTGGTTGACGACTGGTTCCCCGAGTGGGCGGCCGTGCGGAGTCGCCCACAGCGCAACGCCGTTCATCGGCATACGGTCGATCGGCACCTGATCGAGACCGTCGTTCACGCGGCCGGGCTCCTGCGCGACGTTGAGCGCCCTGACCTGCTGCTGCTGGCCGCGCTGCTGCATGACATAGGCAAGATCGCCGGAGCGCACAACCACTCCATGGTCGGCGCGCCGCTCGCGGCCACGGCCGTTCGAAGGCTGGGCCTGGCCGAGTCCGACGTTGAGGTTGTCGAGCTGCTGACCCGCGAGCACTTGACCCTCGTTGACCTGGCCACCCGACGCGACCCGACGGACGGACAGACCATCTCTGCCGTCTCGCAGGCGGTTGGTGGCCGTCGTGACGTGCTGGAGCTGCTTCGCGCCCTGACCGAGGCGGACGCCTCGGCAGTGGGCGCGGCAGCATGGACGGACTGGCGGGCAAAGCTGCTCCACCAGCTCGCAGACGGCGCACGGGCGGCATTGGGCGATGCGGTTGCGCCGATCGCCCCGGAGGACGAGGACCACGATCTGCTGCCGCCACAGATTGTCGCCGCGGTCGCGACGGGGGAGCCGCACGTGGTGGTTCATCCCATCGGAGGGGCCTACCGCATCGACGTCTTCGACCGCGACCGGCTGGGCCTGTTCGCCGACACCGCAGGACTGCTCGCGGGATACGGCCTGGTCGTGCGAACTGCGCGCGTACGCACCCAGGAGGGCATTGCCGCAAACCAGTGGCAGGTCGACTCGCCAGGCGGCGATGCCCCCGATGCCGCAGCCATCGCCAGGGGGCTCCTGCGCCTCGGCGAGGGTGACCGTGCGCCGTTGCAGGCATTGGCCCGCCGTCGCACGATCACAGCAGGGACGGTCGCGGCAGGGTTGGTCGACGGCGGCGCGAGGGCGCAGACCCGAGCCATGGTCGTGCCCCACGCATCTCAGGACTCGACCGTGTTCGAGATCCGGGCCCACGACCGCCCGGGACTCCTGCACGAGGTCGGTATGACGTTCGCGCGCGCGGGTCTGACCGTGCACAGTGCTCACATCGCCACATATGCGGGGCAGACCCTGGACACGTTCTATGTCAGCGAGTTCGGGGGCCGGACCCTGTCACCCGCCCGGGTCGCCCAGACGATATCCATGCTGATGGACGCATGCGACGAAGCGCCGCCGGCGGACAGATAACCTTGCGTGGTGTTCACAAGCCTGTCTGACCGTCTGACCGTCACCTTCAAGAACCTGCGCGGCAAGGGCCGCCTGTCCGAATCGGACGTCAACGCCACGATTCGCGATATCCGTGTCGCCCTGCTCGATGCCGACGTCGCGCTGCCTGTCGTGCGCGAGTTCACCGGTGCGGTTCGTGAGCGCGCCCTTGGCGCCGAGGTGATCGGTTCCCTGAACCCGGCCCAGCAGATCGTCAAGATCGTCAACGAGGAGCTCGTGGCGATCCTGGGTGGGCAGACCCGCCGGATCGAGTTCGCCAAGAACCCGCCGACCGTCATCATGCTCGCGGGACTGCAGGGCTCCGGCAAGACCACCCTGGCCGGCAAGCTCGCCAAGTGGCTCAAGGACCAGGGTCACACGCCGATCCTCGTTGCAGCCGACCTCCAGCGACCCAACGCCGTGACCCAGCTGCAAGTGGTCGGCGAGCGAGCCGGCGTCCCGGTCTTCGCACCCGAGCGTGGCAACGTCGCGGGCTATGACGCTGGCGCCGAGTCCGGCGATGGGACAAGGTCATTCGGCGACCCGGTGACGGTCTCGCGCCAAGGTGTGGCCGAGGCTCGCGCCAAGCAGCACGACGTCGTCATTGTCGACACCGCCGGTCGGCTGGCCATCGACGAGAACCTGATGCAGCAGGCAGCCGACATCCGGGCTGCGATCTCGCCCGACGAGGTCCTGTTCGTCATCGACGCCATGATCGGCCAGGCCGCGGTCGAAACCGCGCTGGCCTTCCAGAAGGGCGTGGACTTCACCGGCGTGGTTCTGACCAAGCTCGACGGCGACGCCCGCGGTGGCGCGGCGCTGTCGGTGGCCAAGGTCACCGGGCGGCCGATCATGTTCGCCTCTACCGGCGAGAAGGTCGGCGACCTCGAGGTGTTCCACCCTGACCGGATGGCGTCACGCATCCTGGACATGGGTGACGTGCTGACCCTGATCGAGCAGGCCGAGAAGGCTTTCGACCGCGATCAGGCAGCCGAGATGACCCGCAAGTTCATGGAGGACGAGGACTTCACGTTCGACGACTTCC
>JBDTMW010000214.1:0-4541 GCA_039934065.1 Actinomycetota bacterium
CGATCGACTGCGAGGGGCACGTCAACGACGAGCGGGTCGGCGAGACGCTGATGGGCCTGAAGCGGGTGTGCGCCGAGGTGCGATTCCTGGGGTCTTATCCGCGGGCCGACGGTGTCGAGGCCGAGGTGTCGGGCGGCACCACAGATCGTGATTTCGTTCAGGCGCGAGGCTGGCTGAGGAGCTTGCGCAACCCCCCGACAGACTGAGCAAAATCAAGCCAGGTAGCGGCGCAGACCTCGTTCGCCGGATCGCATCATGAAGGCGTGGTTGCCGCGCAGCAGCGGCCGGACGGCGAGCGGCACCATCTGTAGCAGCGGTGCCTCGACCTCCACCTCCTGACTGAACAGCGCCCGGGTGCCCGTGCTTTCGGGGGTGAGGTGCCAGGCGCACCATCCTCGAAGGTCGCCGGTGACGTCCACCCGCAGGATCCCGCCCGCCTCGTCCTGCACGTCGCGTGCCAGAACCAGGTCGAGGGTGTACGGCAACAGGCTGCGGACGCGTACCCGGCCGGTGGCTGCATCGAGGCGCTGGATCTCACGGACCTGGGGCCACCAGCGCTGGTAGCGCTCGACGTCGGCCAGCGCGGCGTAGACCCGCTCGAGGGGTGCGGCGAGGTGCCACTCGTTGTCGAAACGGTAGGCGGGCGACACGCGGTCAGCCAACACGGACGATCAACGCGAGGGGATCGATCGTGGCGGACAGGGCCCGGGCCTGACCGATAATGTCGCCGTCGATCTGGACCCTTTCGGGGCGGTCAGTGCGGATGGTCACCGACTTCAGCCGGTGGTGGTCCACCCGTTGATGGCCCTTTCGCCTCTTGGAGAGGACGCGCCCCGCCACGGCAACCCAGCCGACGACGCCAGCCGGTGAGAGGATGACCGCGTCGAGCCAGCCGTCGTCGACTTGGGCCTCAGGCATGAGCACGAGCCCTCCGGTGATCTTGCCGCAGTTGCCGATGACGACGGTGCGCGCACGACGGGTGAACTCGGGCTCGCCGTCAAGCTTCATCCTGACCTTGAACTGAGGTCCGCGGAGGTTCTTGGCCCCCGAGATCGTGTAGGCCATCGGACCCACGGTCTTCTTCAGGCGTTCAGGTGCATCAGCCATGATCGCGGCGTCGAATCCGACGCCGGCCATGATCAGGAAGACGTGTTCCTCGGGGCTCTCGTGCTCTCCGGACGGGTCCACGGTGAGCCGCCCCACGTCGATCCGTTTGTTCTGGCCGGTGAGCGCGACCTTGAGAGCCGCGTCGAGCGAGTCCACCGGAAGGTTGAGGTTGCGGGCAAGCAGGTTGGCGGTGCCGCCGGGCAGCAGACCCATGGGGGTCTCGGTCCCGATCAACGCTTCCGCGACGGCTCGTACGGTCCCGTCGCCGCCGAGCGGGCAGACAAGCATCGCGCCGTCCACCACCGCCTGGCGGGTCTGCCCCGTGCCGGGGTCGTGGGCTGTCGTCTCGAGCCACAGCGGCTGGTCCCAGCCGGCGGCCAGACAACCCTTGGTGACCTGCGCCCGCACAGCCGCGAGGTCGTGGAACTTGGTCGGGTTGACGATGATGGCGACTATCCGCTTGGGCGCCTCGGCGGACTTCGTCGAACCCTCCGGGCGGAAGTGCTCGCGATGGGGTCGACGGCGGCCGAAGCGACGCACGCCGGCTGCGGCGAGGGCGACCTTGTCGCCTGAGGTGGCGGCGACCAGCCAGGTGAGCAGGGCGAGGACGATCGTCGTGAGAGCGGCGATCGCGATCCATCCGGCGTGGTCTTTGAGCACGAGGTGACGTTACCGGACATCAACCGTGCCAAATTTCGCCCGCAGCGAATCGACCTGCGCAAGGATGACGCCATGACTTCTCCAAACGACATCGTGCCCGATGACAAGGACTGGACCTGGGTCCTGCAGAAGCCTTGCCCCGACTGTGGTTTCGATGCCAGTGCGGTTCCCGGCCCGGAGGTGGCGACGAGGCTGCGAGCCGACGCCGTGCTCTGGTTGGCGGTCCTTGACCGGGACGACGTCAGGACACGACCGGAGCCGCAGGTGTGGTCACCGCTGGAGTACGGCTGCCATGTCCGCGACGTATGCCGGGTGTTCGAGTCGCGCGTGAACCTCATGCGTCTGCAGTCCGACCCGACTTTCGAGAACTGGGACCAGGACGCCACGGCGGTCGCGGAAGGCTATGGGGTCCAGAACCCTGCAGTGGTCGGAGTCGAGCTCATGGCCGCCGCGGAGGCCGCGGCCGCAGCGTTCGACGAGGTCGGCGAGAACGACTGGCTGCGCACCGGGCGTCGCAGCAACGGTGCTGTCTTCACGATCGAGACCCTTGGCCAGTACTTCCTGCATGACGTGAGCCACCACCTGCACGACGTCCGCCGCTGAGCCGGGGACACGGCATACCGGGGTAGCCGGCGGCAGCAGTCTGGCGAGGGCGGCCGCGCTTGATGTCGGCGGTGTCGGCAACGGGTTCGGGTGCGGGCCCGTCCCGCCGATAGGCTCGGCTCGTGATCGACATCAAGCTTCTGAGAGAGCACCCCGGCGTAGTAAAGGCCTCGCAGCGTGCGCGGGGGGAGGACGAGGGGATCGTTGACGCGATCCTGGTCGCCGACGAGCTGAGGCGTTCGTCCATCGCCGAGTTCGAGGCTCTCCGGGCCGAGCAGAAGTCGTTCGGCAAGCAGGTCGCGGCGGCCCAGGGCGAACAGAAGGCTGTGCTGGTGGCCGCCGCAAAGGCCACATCCGACCGGGTCAAGTTGCTGCAGGCCGCCGCGGATGACGCTGCCGCCGAGCTCGCGATCCTGGTCCGTCGAGTCCCCAACGTGGTCATTGAGGGCATCCCCAGCGGCGGCGAGGACGACTTCCGGGTCCTGGAGACTGTGGGCACACCCCGGGATTTCGTCGCGGAGGGCTTTGCGCCCAAGGACCATGTCGAGCTCGCTGAGGGACTGGACGCACTGGACATGGAGCGCGGCGCCAAGGTTGGCGGATCGCGCTTCTACTTCCTCAAAGGGGTCGGCGCACGACTCGAGCTGGCCCTGCTCAACATGGCGATCGCCCAGGCTGTCGAGGCCGGGTTCACCCCGATGATCACCCCGACGCTGGTCAAGGCCGACGTGATGGACGGCGCTGGTTTCCTGGACGCCCATGCCGACGAGGTCTATCGCCTCGAGGCCGACGACCTCTACCTCACGGGAACGTCCGAGGTTGCGCTGGCCGGCTACCACGCTGACGAGATCCTTGACCTGAGCGACGGTCCCAAGCGGTATGCCGGGTGGTCGGCCTGCTATCGCCGCGAGGCAGGCTCCTACGGCAAGGACACCCGGGGCATCATCCGTGTGCACCAGTTCCAGAAGGTCGAGATGTTCAGCTACTGCCGCCCGGAGGAGGCCGAGGCTGAGCACCAACGGCTGCTGGGGTGGGAGCAGCAGATGATGGCCAAGATCGAGGTGCCGTACCGCATCATCGACATCGCGGCCGGCGACCTTGGCGGTCCGGCAGCGCGCAAGTTCGACTGCGAGGCGTGGGTGCCGACGCAGGACCGCTATCGCGAGCTGACGTCGGCCTCGAACTGCACGACGTATCAGGCCCGCCGCCTCAATATTCGCGAGCGCGACCCCCAGGCCTCGGGCAACGCCACCCGCCACGTCGCGACGCTCAACGGCACGCTGGGCACCACCCGCTGGATCGTGGCCATTCTGGAGAACCACCAGCAGGCTGACGGGTCCGTGGTCGTGCCTGCAGCGCTCCGGCCGTTCCTGGGCCTCGACGTCCTGACTCCGACGGCCTGAGCGAGGACGCTGGATGGCAGAAAGACTGATCGCCCTCGACCTCGACGGCACGACGATCCACCACGACGGCACGATGTCGCCGGCGGTGCGCCAGGCCGTCGGCGAGGTCGCCGCGGCCGGATTCCACGTGGTCATCGCCACCGGTCGGGCGATCCTTGCCACGCTGCCGCTCATCGCAGACCTCGGCCTCGAGAACGGCTTCGCGATCTGCTCCAACGGCGCCGTGACCATTGAGCTGGACTCTGACCATCCCGAGGGCTATCGCATCCTGGAGACCGTGACCTTCGACCCCGCGCCGGCCCTTGAGATGTTGCGCGGAGCGTGGCCCGACGCGGTGGTCGCCGTGGAGGAGGTCGGCGTCGGCTTCAAGGTCAGTGGGCTCTTCCCCGACGGCGAGCTGGATGGCGGGGTCCGCGTCGTTCCCTGGGAAGAGCTCGCATCCTCGCCTGCGACCCGTGTGACCTTCCGCAGCCCGACAGGGACCGCGGCGGACTTCTTGGCATTGGTTGAACGCATCGGCCTGCACGGGGTCAACTACGCGGTGGGATTCACCGCATGGCTGGACATCAACCCCGAGGGCGTCTCCAAGGCCTCGGCGCTGGAGCAGATCCGGCTCCGGCTGGGAGTTGAGCCGGTGAACACCATCGCGGTGGGAGACCAACGCAACGACATCGAGATGCTGCAGTGGGCGCAGCGAGGTGTCGCGATGGGCAACGCCCCCGATGAGGTGAAGGCGGCCGCCGACGAGGTCACCCTCGACGTCGACGA
>JBDTMW010000215.1:0-4521 GCA_039934065.1 Actinomycetota bacterium
CAGCTCACCGATCACGGTGATCTCGTCACGGTCCGCGGTGACTTTCAGGTCGCCGGTCAACCACTCATCAGGGATGCGCCCTGCAAACCAGGCGGCCGCGTCGGTGGCATCGGGCAGGTCACCCTGCTGCCAGCCCCCGTGCTGCCAGCCGCCCGGGCGACCGAAGGGGCCGCCTCGCCGGGGGCCGCCCGTGCCGCGGCGACCAGGGGCACCGGACGGGCTGTGGTGTTCGTGTTTCATGACTACCTCCGTGCTCTCAAACCTGCTGCTTACAGCATTACACCATTTCCAACCTGCCTCGTCAATGCTTTATTCCGGGTGCTCACCCCGCCGGTCAAGGGTGATATTCGAGACGAGAAGAGCAGGCCCATTCCCTCCCGCTCACCCGAGGCCGTACCGTGTTCGAAAGAGCGCGTTCACCATCGTGACCACCAGATGGCTACGAACGTCATGGACACAACCGACCGGCAGGTAGCCCACGGGCACCGCGCGAAAGGGATGGCCCAACCTCATGACCACCAGGACCGAACCCCAGATCCAGAGCGACGGCACCACGAGCCACAGCGGCCTTGCGGCCTGGGTGGCCGAGGTTGCGGCGCTGACCACGCCCGACCGCATCTCGTGGGTCACCGGCTCCGAGCAGGAGTGGAAGACGCTGACTGACGCGCTCGTCGCGACCGGCACCTTCACCCGCCTCAACGAGGACATCAAACCCAACTCGTTCCACGCCGCCTCCGACCCCTCAGACGTCGCCCGGGTCGAAGATCGAACCTTCATCTGCTCAGTCGACGAGAAGGACGCCGGCCCCACCAACAACTGGATGGCGCCCGACCAGATGAAGACGGTCATGAGGCACCTCTACCAGGGGTCGATGGCCGGTCGCACGATGTACGTCATCCCCTTCGTGATGGGACGGCTGAACGGCGAGGACCCCAAGTTCGGTGTCGAGATCACCGACTCGGCCTACGTCGTGGTGTCGATGCGGGTGATGGCCTTGTGCGGCAGCGAGGTACTGAAGCGGATCGAGGAGCTCGACTCCGAGTTCGTGCCTGCCCTGCACTCGGTCGGCGCCCCGCTGAAGCCCGGCGAGAAGGATGTCGCCTGGCCGTGCAACAAGACCAAGTACATCGTGCAGTTCCCCGAAGAGCGGGCGATCTGGTCCTACGGGTCGGGCTACGGCGGCAACGCCCTGCTCTGCAAGAAGTGCTACAGCCTCCGCATCGCGTCCGTGATCGCCCGCGACGAGGGCTGGCTGGCCGAGCACATGCTGATCCTCAAGCTCACCTCCCCGCAGGACGAGACCCACTACATCGCAGCCGCCTTCCCCAGCGCCTGCGGCAAGACCAACATGGCCATGCTGGAGCCGACCATCCCCGGCTGGAAGGTGCAGACCCTGGGCGACGACATCGCCTGGATGAAGTTCGGCAAGGACGGCCGCCTGTATGCCGTGAACCCCGAGTTCGGCTTCTTCGGCGTTGCCCCCGGCACCAACGAGAAGACCAACCCCAACGCGATGCGCACCATCGAGAAGGGCAACTCGGTCTTCACCAACGTGGCCCTGACCGATGACGGTGACGTCTGGTGGGAGGGGCTGGAGAACATGCCGGCCGAAGCGACCGACTGGAAGGGCAACCGCTGGACTCCCGAGGACGGCAAGAAGGGCATCCTGTCCAGCCACCCGAACTCCCGGTACTGCACGCCCATCCTGCAGTGCCCGATCCTCGCGCCCGAGTATGACGACCCGCAGGGGGTGCCGATCTCGGCAATCCTCTTCGGCGGCCGCCGCAACTCGACCATCCCTCTGGTCACCGAGTCCCGCGACTGGGTGAACGGCACGTTCATGGGCGCGACCCTCTCCTCAGAGACGACGGCAGCGGCAACCGGTGAGGTCGGCGTCGTTCGCCGCGACCCGATGGCGATGCTGCCGTTCATGGGCTACAACGCCGGCGACTACTTCAACCACTGGCTCAGCATGGGCAAGAACGCCGACGCGTCCAAGCTGCCCAGGATCTACTACGTCAACTGGTTCCGCCGCGACCACGAGGGCAACTTCCTGTGGCCGGGCTTCGGCGAGAACAGCCGAGTGCTCAAGTGGATCGTCGACCGCATCGAGGGCCGCGCCACCGCCCACGAGACCCCGATCGGCTACGTGCCGACCAACGAGTCACTGGACACCGACGGCCTGGATATGACCCCGGAGCAGATCCGGGCGGCGCTGCACGTCTCCAGGGATGAGTGGGAAGCCGAGATCCCGCAGATCCAGGCGTGGTTCCACAAGTTCGGCGACAGCCTGCCGGCGACCCTGATGACCGAGCTCGACGGGCTCAAGGCCCGGCTCGGCTTCAAGTAGCCGGAACCGCCGCTGCGGGAACGCAGACAGACACCTGCTCCGGGTAGGCAGGCAGAACGCGAAGGGCACCCCGGCCAATGGCCGGGGTGCCCTTCATCGTGGCGGAGGCGGCGAGATTTGAACTCGCGATGGGGATTAACCCAAACCCGCTTAGCAGGCGGGCGCCATAAACCGGGCTAGGCGACGCCTCCGTGCCCCCCTGTCGATCACCGCGTGCGGCAACTGGTTCGGGAGCCTGCACAGGCTACCGGCGAGGGGTGCGGTTTCACAAAACCGAGCCGACACAGGTCGTTACTTCGAGCAGATGTTCGTGTCAGCCGTCCGGGCCTGGATCGTCACCGTGGAGGAAGGCGTCGGGACGGCGGTCGCGGTCAGTGTGTGTGTGGGCAAGGGGGTCGTGCCGAGACGGTTGGGCACCTCGACGACATTGGGGCTGCCAGCACCCAGGCTGACCCGGATCACGTCGCCCACCGTGTCATCCTGAACCAGAACCGCACCGGGGAAAGCCGCGGCCACGGTCAGCGCCTTGTCCTTGTTGGCCGCCGAGTAGGCAACGGTGACGCCCTGCTTGACGTTGTTGCCGCTGGAGGGCTCGTTGACGTTGAACCCCTGCAGCTTCAAGTCGTTGCCAGCCTGACGCGCCAGACCCGGAACCTGAGAGTCGTTGCTGACGTGCACGGTGACCTGGTCCGGGGTGACGGTGAGCACCGGCGGGGTGGTCTTGGTGGGTGTCGGTGTGGACGTAGAGCCGGGCGGCTTCTTGGTGCCCGGCAACGGGGTATCCTCGCGGATCGACTGCCACAAGGCGTCTGCGGCCGAGGTCCACTGCACCCGGTTGCGGTCCGGCGGGTAGTCCTCGACCGGCACCGTCACGAACCTGATCTGCGACGACTTGAGTCCGACCACGCTCTGGGCCACCTCACGCAGGGCGTTCAGGTTGCCAAGCGCGGGGTCGGTGGTCAGCGACTTGGTTGCCGCATCGAGGAAGCGGAAGAGCTTGTCCGGGCGCAAGAGCAGGTTGCTGCTCGTGGCCTCCTGGACCATCGAGGACAAGAACGCCTGTTGCCGCTTGATCCGGCCGAGGTCGGAGGCGTCGTTGCCGATGTTGTGACGTACCCGGACAAAGGCGAGTGCCTCCTTGCCGGTGACCCTGCTCCGGCCGGCCGGGAGGTTCAGGTGGCTCTGGGGATCGTTGACGGCCTCGGGCATACAGACCTCGACCGAGCCAAGCGCGTCGACCATCGACTGGAAACCGAGGAAGTTGACCACCATGAAGTGGTCGATGAAGATCCCGGTCGTGCCCTCGACGGTGCGAATCAGACAGGCGGGGCCACCGAGCGAGTAGTTGGCGTTCCACATCCGGATCGGCCCGTCCGCGACCGAGCTCTTCGGGTCCTTGCAGTCCTGCGGAGCACGGGTCATCGAGTCCCGGGGGACGCTGACCACCACCGCCGACTGGCGGTCAGCAGCCAGGTGCACGATCAGGGTCGTGTCAGAGCGGGCCCCTGCGGTCGTCCCGTAAGAGCTGGTGCCCAGATCACGGGTGTCCGAGCCGATCACCAGGATGTTCAACGGTTTGAGGTTGGTCAGCTTGTCGGCGGTGGCGCTGCTCTTCGGGCGCTGACCCAACAGCTTCGACACGTCCACCTGGGTGATGTTGCCGTTGAGCTTGACGTAGGCGACGGCGCCCAGGGTCAGCACCACCGCCAGAATTGCCGCAATGGTTATCGCGCCGCGACGAAGCAGGGGATGACGGTTGGCCCGTCGCTGCGCCCGCTGCACCTCATGCCTGGGCGGATCAACCGCGGGACGGCTTGCCGGGTCAGGACGTGCCTGCTCGTCCCCCGACCCTGGTTCCGTCACCTGTGCCTCACCTGTCTTGTCATCTCGTGTGCGCCGTATCGCGCGTGTCAGCACGCCGTCATCGTGTGCCGACGGGCTGGCTCGGGAATTCGCCTGCCGGAGGTGGCCAGCGCAATAGGGTCCTGCCTGAATCGTCCCGGGGGTCTCGTATCAGCGGCTCCGCGCACCCAAAACCCAGTGTCGGCGCAATACCAGTATGCGGCCAAAGAGCGGTGAAGCTGACACATCTCGGGTCAGGCGGGCGTCTCGACGTTCAGCTCGCCCTCGGCATACCGCTTGCGCAGCACCTTCTTGTCGAACTTGCCCAC
>JBDTMW010000216.1:0-4502 GCA_039934065.1 Actinomycetota bacterium
CGCGCGGCACCGGCCCTGGGATCTGTGCCAGGTAGGTCTTCAGAACGCCGAATGAGGGGTGCTGGAGCCGGTGGGCCAGGTCACCGTCGTTGGTCAGCAGCAGGAGGCCTTCGGTGTCGGCGTCCAGACGCCCGACATGGAAAAGGCGCTCCTTGCGGTTGCTGACGAAGTCGCCGACGCAGGGACGTCCGAGGTCGTCGCTCATGGTCGACACGACACCCAGCGGCTTGTTGAAGGCGAGGTAGACGCGGGACTCGTCGAGCTGGACCCTGGACCCGTCGACGTGGACCGTCTGGGTGTCGGGGTTGATCCGCACACCCAGCTCCGTGACGATGTGTCCGTCGACCTCGACCCGGCCGGCGGTGATGAGGTTCTCGCATGTCCGCCTGCTGCCCACGCCAGCCGCAGCCAGGAGCTTCTGCAGGCGCACACCGTCGGGATCATGGACATCAACGGCAACGGTCGGCTTCTCGCGCTGCGGGGGAAGCCGGGTGGGCTGACTTGGCTTGGTGGTGCCGCTGCTGCCCCGCTGGGGTGAGCTGCCCCGTGGGCCGCTGGCGCGGGGGGCGCCAGTCCGAGGGGCGCCAGGAGAGCGCTTGCGGGGCTCATCGGCCTTGCCACGAGCCGGTTTGTCGTTGCTCATGCCCGGCCGCTCTCTGCAAGTTCGTCGAGCACATCAACCTCAGGTAGGTAGGGGGCCAGGGCCGGAAGCTCGTCAAGTGAGCTGAGGCCGAGTCGTTGGAGGAAGTAGGACGTCGTGGTGTACAGGATCGCACCATTCTCGCCCCCGGCTTCCACGTCGTCGGGGAGGGACGCAGCCTGGATCAACCCGCGGGAGATCAGGGTGCGAAACACGCCGTCGACATTCACGCCGCGAACAGCGCCCACCCGGCCGCGGGTGACCGGCTGCCGATACGCGATGACCGCCAGGGTCTCCAAGGCGGCCTGGGTGAGCCGTGCCTGCTGGCCGTCCATCAGGAACTTCTCGACCACGGGTGCGTACTCGGGGCGGCTGTAGATCCGCCAGCCTCCGGCAATCCCCCTGAGAGTGAACCCGCGATCGCCTGCGTCGTAGTCTGCGGCCAGCTCGTGCAGGTGCCCGACGACGTCCTCGACGGGAAGCTCCAGAACGGACGCCAGAGCGATCTCGGTCACCGGTTCGTCGACGACCATCAGCACCGCTTCGATCGCGCCGCGTGCCCCGCCGGGAAAGTCGTTGATATCGAAGGCAACCTGCTCGTCGGGGAGCTCGATGGGCAGTTCAGTCAACGTGGGTCACCATCTCTTGTGTGCTCTCGTCGGGTGTGTTCGTGTCGCCCGGGTCGGTGACATCGTCTTCGTCAGGCTCGACGTCTTCGTCAGGCTCGACGTCTTCGTCAGGCTCGACGTCTTCGTCGAACTCGTCACTGACCCCGATCTCGCCCTCGTCCTGCCCGGTCCATCGGACGGTCAGCTCGCCGAGCGCCTTATCCTGGTCAAAGGCGACGGCCGCCTCGCAGAACAGCTCGAGCAAGGCCAGGAACCGCGCCACGATCACCAGGGTGCTGCCGGCATCGGCGACCAAGGACCGGAAGGAGCACGACCTGGACGCTCGCAGCTGTGCCACTACCAGCGCCGCCTGCTCGCGAACGCTGACCGTGGGAGCGTGAAGATGCTCCATGCCCACCGTTGGCATCACCCTCGGCGTCATTGCCTGGGCTGCGATCATCGCGAGCTGTTCGGGGGTGATGCCCATGATCATCTCGGGCAGCAGGACCGCGAACTGTGGCTCCATGCCTGCCTGGCGGGCCGTCATACGGCCCACCGTCGCCATCCGCTCAGCGAAGGTGGCGGCAACCTGCTTGAAAGCGCGGTACTGCAGCAGCCGGGCAAAGAGCAGGTCCCTGGCCTCGATGAGCGCCAGGTCCTCCTCGTCCTCGAGACTGAGCTGCGGCAAGAGTCGGGCCGACTTGATGTCGAGCAGAGTTGCCGCCACCAGGAGGAACTCCGAGGCCTGGCTCAGGTCCCATTCGGTGTCAGACGCCTGATGCGCCCTGATGTGTGCCATGAACTCGTCGGTCACCTGCGCGAGAGAGATCTCGGTGATGTCCAGCTTGTGCTTGGAGATCAGCCCGAGCAGGAGCTCGAACGGACCCTGGAAGACGTCCAGATGCACCTCGAACGGCCGACTGCCCGCCCTACGCAGCACCCCGCCGGGAGTCAGGGCCGACCCTGGCGCCATGACCGAGCTCATGGTGCTCAGGCCGTCCCACCCCGGGAGATCAGCTCGCGGGCCAGCTGACGGTATGCCTCGGCAGCGGAGTGGGTCGAGGCATAGGTCGTAATCGGCTCGGCGGCCAGTGAGGAGTCCGGGAACTTCACCGTGCGGCTGATGACGGTATGGAAGACCCTGTCGCCGAAGTGGTCGACGACGCTTCGCACGACCTCCTTGCTGTGCAGGGTGCGGCTGTCGTACATCGTGGCCAGAATGCCGTCAACCTGCAGTCGAGGGTTAAGGCGGTCACAGATCTTGTCGATGGTCTCCACCAGGAGCGCCACCCCGCGCATCGCGAAGAACTCGCACTCCAGCGGGATGATCACGCCGTGCGACGCGGTCAAGGCGTTGACCGTCAGCAGACCCAGCGAGGGCTGGCAGTCGATCAGGATCACGTCGTAGTCGTCCACGAGCGGTCGAAGGACCCTGGACAGCACCATCTCGCGGGCCACCTCGCCCACCAGCTGCACCTCGGCAGCCGACAGGTCGATATTGGCCGGCAGGATGTCGAGGTTCTCGGTATTGGTGTGCTGGACCACGTCATGCACGTTGTGCCCGCGCTCGACCAAGAGGTTGTAGATCGTGACATCGAGCTCCTGGATCGGAACACCCAGGCCGACGGACAAGGCGCCCTGCGGGTCGAAGTCGACAAGAAGCACCTTGCGTCCACACTCGGCGAGGGCCGCGCCGAGGTTGATGGTGGTCGTTGTCTTGCCCACGCCACCCTTCTGGTTGCACAACGCGATGATGCGCGCTGGACCATGGCTGTTCAGCGCCGGAGGCTCGGGGAACTCGGGCATCACCCGCCCCGTGGGCCCGATCTGTCCGACGCCGGCGCCCTGGGTGCCCGGTAGTTGGGCCGGGGTCCGCGCCTCCGGCTCGGCCACGGTTGCCGCAGCGAGCGCAGTCGGAATCTCGGTGGCTGTGGTCACCTCGTAGGTCACAGGTGTTTCACTCCCAGCGCAATCGAAAGAGCCTCGGTCAGCCACTCGCTGATCGCGTTGACAGTAGTCTCGCAAGCGGTCCGGCGCCAAGGCAGGCCTCGGCCTGTCGGCTGCCAATCGCTCAGCGGGCCCGTGGATGCGCCGCCGCGTAGACCTCGCGTAGTCGCTGGACCGTCACCATCGTGTAGATCTGGGTGGTCGTCACGGAGGCGTGTCCGAGCAGCTCCTGTACCACTCGCACGTCGGCCCCGCCATCGAGCAGGTGCGTGGCGAAGGAGTGCCTCAGTGTGTGGGGGCTGATCTTGCCGCCAAGGTCAGCGCGTTCGGCGGCAGCGTGGATCGCCTTCCATGCGCTCTGCCGGGAGAGCCGTCCCCCGCGCTGGTTCAGAAACAGGGCCGGAGTCCCTTTGCCCCTGACTGCGAATGACGGACGGGCGCGAACCGTGTATGCCGTGACCGCGTCTCTCGCGAAGCGCCCCAGCGGCACGATGCGCTCTTTGCTGCCCTTGCCCAGCAGCCTGACCGAGCCCTGCTCCAGGTCGATGTCGTCCACGTCAAGGCCGACGGCCTCGCTGATCCGTGCACCGGCGCCATAGAGAACCTCCACCATCGCGCGATCGCGCAGGGACGCCGTGGTCTCCCCCACGCTCGCCGCCGAAAGCAGCCGTTCGACCTCGTGGACGGAGATGGCCTTTGGTAGTCGTTTGGGCGCCTTGGGCGGGGCCACCGCCCCAGCCGGATCTGTGACCGTCTCCCCCTCGAGCGCCAGGAACTTGTGCAGCCCCCGGACCGCGACCAGGGTGCGAGCAGCCGATGCCGCCGACAACGGCGACCGCCCGTGTGCTCCATCACCTTGTGACACCCCTTCACGCAGTGAGGCAAGGAAGTCCGTGACGTCGGACTCCCCCACCGCGGCGGGATCGCTGATTCCCCGGTCACGCAAGAACTGCACATATCGCGCGAGGTCACGGCGATAGGAGCTCAGCGTGTTGGCGGCGGCCCCACGTTCGACCCGCAGGTGGTCGAGCCACCCGCGGGTCGAACGCGTCATGGGTGAGTCGGCTTCGGTCAGCGAAGCACCTCGTCGAGGCTCACGGACTCGAACCCGTGTGCTTCGGCGACCGGGCCGTAGGTGACGTGGCCGTCGTGGGTGTTCAGGCCCAGCGCCAGGGCCGGATCGGAGGCCAGTGCCTTGCGCCATCCCTGGTTGGCGAGCTCCACGGCATACGGCAGGGTCACGTTCGTGAGTGCGTAGGTCGAGGTGTGGGGCACCGCGCCCGGCATGTTGGCCACGCAGTAGAACA
>JBDTMW010000217.1:0-4493 GCA_039934065.1 Actinomycetota bacterium
TCGCGTCGCCGACGGCATCTGCATCCGGCTGTACTCCGAGGAGGACTTCGAGGCCCGGCCCGAGTTCACCGACCCCGAGATACTGCGTACCAACCTCGCGTCGGTGATCCTCCAGATGACCTCGCTCGGGCTGGGCGACATCGCCCGCTTTCCCTTCATCGACCCGCCGGACTCACGCCAGATCACCGACGGCATCAGGCTCTTGGAGGAGCTCCAGGCCATCGTTCCGGCAACAGATCAGGTCACGGACAACCGCAATCGGCTGACGGCATACGGTCGCAAGATCGCCCAGCTGCCCCTCGACCCGCGCCTTGCGCGGATGGTGATCGAGGCCGAGATCAACGGTGCGTTGCGTGAGGTGCTCATCATCGTCGCGGCCCTCTCCATCCAGGACCCACGCGAGAACCCCATGGACAAACGTCAGCAGTCCGCCGAAAAGCACCGACGCTTCGCCGACGAACACAGCGACTTCGCGACGTTGCTGAACCTGTGGAACTACCTGAAGGAGCAGCAGCAGGAGCTTTCCGGCAGCGCCTTTCGACGAATGTGCAAGGCCGAGTACCTCCACTACCTGCGCGTCCGCGAATGGCAGGATCTGCACAGCCAGCTCAGGGCAGCATGCAAGTCCCTTGACCTGCAACAGAACTCATCTGAGGCCGACCATGACGCAATCCACCGGTCCGTGCAATCGGGGCTCCTCTCCCAGATCGGTCTGCGCGACGTCGAGAAGCGCGAGTACATCGGCGCACGTGGCGCGCGATTCGGGATCTCACCCGGTTCCTCGCTGTTCAAGAAGCAGCCGCAGTGGGTCATGTCGGCCGAGCTGGTCGAGACCACCCGGCTATGGGCCCGTGTCAACGCTGCCACCGACCCGGCGGCGATCGAACGCCTTGCCGGCCATCTGGTCAAGCGCAGCTACAGCGAGCCGCATTGGGAGAAGAAGCGTGGCTCGGCCGTGGCCCTCGAGAAGGTCACTCTGTATGGTGTCCCTCTCGTTGCCGGTCGCAAGGTGGGTTACGCGAGGATCAACCCCGAAGAGTCGCGAGATCTGTTCATCCGCAATGCTTTGGTCGAAGGCGACTGGGAGACGCATCACCGCTTCTTCCATGACAACAGGGCTCTGATCAGGCGTCTGACCGAGCTCGAGGCCCGCGCCAGGCGACGGGACATCCTGGTCGATGACGAGACGCTGGTCGAGTTCTACGACGCAAGGCTGCCGGCCGAGATCGTCTCCGGGCAGCACTTCGACTCATGGTGGAAGCAGACCCGTCGGGAGCAGCCCGACCTACTGACCTTCACCGAGGACCTCCTGGTCAGTGAAAGCGCCGAAGCGGTCAGTGCGGACGACTACCCCCAGACCTGGGAGAAGAACGGCATCACCCTTCCCGTGACATACCAGTTCGAGCCCGGCACAGCCGCCGACGGGGTCACGGTTCACATCCCCCTCGACGTCCTCAACAGGGTCGACGACGACGGATTCGACTGGCAGGTGACCGGATTGCGTGAAGACCTGGCGACCGCCCTGCTGAAGTCGCTCCCGAAGCCGACCCGCCGCAACTTCGTCCCGACTCCTGACCACGCTCGAGCAGCCTTGGCGTCAGCCGATCCAGAGGCCGGCCACCTCACCGATGAGCTCGCGCACGCTCTAGGTGTGCGGACCGGTGTACACATCCCGGCCAGCGAGTGGGACTGGTCTCGGGTTCCCGATCACCTGCGCATCACGTTCAGGGTCGAGTCGCCCACCGGCGCGGTGGTGGGCGAGGGCAAGGACCTTGCGGCTCTGCAGGAGCAGCTGGCGCCGCAGTTCCGCGAGACCATTCAGCGGGCGGCCGCATCAATCGAGCGAAAAGGCCTGCAACAGTGGGTCTTCGGAGATCTGCCCGCCACGTTTGAACAGCGGGTCGGCGACCGGGTCATCCAGGGGTTCCCGGCTGTGGTGGACCACGGTGACAGCGTCTCTGTCGAGGTGCTCGCCTCACAGCAGGAGCGAGACTCGGCGACCAGACTCGGCGTTCGACGTCTTCTGCTGCTCAACACGACAGCCCCCTGGAAGCGGGTGCTGGCGCTGTTGACCAACGCCCAGCGCCTCACGCTGGGCCACAACCCCCACGGCAGCGTTCCCGGGCTGCTGCAGGACTGCCTTGCCGCTGCGGTCGACTCGATCGTCGCAGAGCGACCGGGTGGCCAGGTCCTCGGGCCGGTCGAGTTTGACGAGACCTTGCGCATCGTCCGGTCCCAGGTCGTGGCACGGGTGATGGAGGTGATCGATCTCGTTGAGCCGTTGTTGGTGAAGTCGCGCGAGGTCGAGCTTGCGCTGGCCGCGCTGACGAGTCCTGTGATGGCGTCGGCAAAGCAGGACATGCAGGCTCAGCTGTGGTCCCTCATCTATCCGGGATTCGTTGCGGAGACAGGGTTTTCGAGGTTGCGACACCTGGAGCGCTTCCTGCGCGGCATACTCGCGCGCTGTGACCACGCGCCTAGCCAGGTGGCCCGCGATGCGGAGCACACGGAGACGGTGGCTCGCGTTCGCCGTGAGTACGACTCCCTCATCGCGGCACTTCCGTCTGCGCGGCGTATCGGGGCTGATGTGGTGGCGCTTCGATGGATGCTCGAGGAGCTGCGGGTCAGTTTGTTTGCCCAGACCCTTGGTACCGCGCACCCGGTGTCCGAGAAGCGGATCTACAAGGCGATGGACCAGGTGGAGGGCCAGATCTGAGCCGGGTCTGACACCGGGCGATGTCACACATGCGTGGCAGAATCTCAGTTGGGTCGAAAGGGGCCGTGGCAAATGGCCGATCAGGCTGAGTGGTTCGCTGTTGTTCACGGTGGCGTTAGTGCTGCGTCCGAGCCGCAGGCCAGCTGATGGTGCTGCGGCTGATCCCGGAGCATCCCAAGTTCGAAACGGCCACGGAGCGTCAGGTCTGGGAGGTTCTTCAGACACGCCTCGGGCCGGATGACGTGCTGATGGCCAACCTGAGGCTCAGCGACAAGGTCAAAGACCATGAGGCTGACATCATCGCGATCATCGCCGGGGCCGGTGTCGTCGTCGTCGAGGTCAAGGGCGGCAGCGTCGGGGTGGTCGACGGTCAGTGGCGCCAGTCGGGCAACGACACACGCACCTTCGACCCCGTCGACCAGGCACGCACGACGAAGTACGCCATCCGCAGGTACGTCGAGCGCGACCCTCGCTGGAGCGGGTCGTCGCGACGGCGCATCCGGTGGGCGCACTCGGTGGCGCTCCCCAACACCGAGCTCCACGACGACTTCTCGATGCCGGACTGTCCCCGCTGGGCGGTGCACGGCAAGGGCGATATCGCCGATCTGGCAAGCCGCCTCCACGACGTGGTCGTCATGCAGGAGACCAGGAACGTTCCACCGAGTGCGGCCGATGTTGACCTGATCGTCGAGATCCTGAACGGACGGCACCTGCCTGTCCTCAGCATCTCCGCCGATGCGCGTGCCCGAGCGGCGGAGGTCGACCGGCTCACTCTGGAGCAGGCGACATTGCTGCAGGTGACGCGGCTGCTCAAAAGGGTGGAGATCCGCGGCGGCGCCGGAAGCGGCAAGACGGTGCTTGCGCTGACCCAGGCCGGGCAGCTGTCGCGTGGTCACGGGGGCCACAAAGCGCAGCGGGTCGCACTGGTCTGCTACTCGCTCGGCCTGGCGGCCTACCTCAATCGCGTCGTAGCGACCTGGGACCGCAAGCGACGACCTGCCTTCGTGGGCACGTTTCATGCGCTCGGCCGCAGCTGGGGCGCGCCGGATGGCAGCCGGGACGATTCCGACTTCTGGGAGATCGAGCTGCCACGGATCATGACGGAGCAGGTGGGCGGACTCGTCGATGGCCAAAGGTACGACGCCATCATCGTCGATGAGGCCCAGGACTTCGCCGACACGTGGTGGGCACCCATTTTGGGCGCGCTGAAGGACCAGGAGACGGGCGGGCTTTTCGCCTATACCGACGAGAACCAGCGGATCTTCCAGCGCTTCGGTGGGCCGCCCGTGCCTTTGGTGCCATTGGTTCTCGACCACAACCTTCGCAACACCAGGCAGATCGGCGAGGTATTCAACTCGTTGGCACCCATGAGGATGCAGCTCAAAGGCGGTGATGGCCCAGCGGTTGAGTTCGTGCCTATCAACTCCACAGATGCCGTCGAGGTCGCTGACGAGCAGATCGACCGGTTGCTGGCGGCGGGATGGAAGTCGAACGAGGTGATGCTCCTGACCACTGGCAAGCGTCACCCAGTTCAGATCGAGCGAGGCTCCGAGTCCGACCCGGCGGTGTATTGGCGCTCCTTCTGGGATGAGGACGATGTGTTCTACGGTCACGTGCTTGGCTGCAAGGGGCTTGAGCGCCAGGCCGTCGTGCTCTGTGTCAACCAGGACAAGGCCACGGAGCGGTCCCGCGAGCGGCTCTACGTCGGCCTCTCGCGAGCCACCGATCAGCTGATTGTCGTGGGCGACCCTGTCGTCGTGGCGGAGATAGGCGGTGC
>JBDTMW010000218.1:0-4469 GCA_039934065.1 Actinomycetota bacterium
CGCTCCGCAAGCTGGCAAAGGAGCGGGGTGGCCTGGTCAACATCAACTTCGGGGGCATCACCCAGCCGTTCACCGTGCAGCTGCAGGTGGCGCTCTTCGTCGGCGTCATCGTGGCCAGCCCGGTCTGGCTCTACCAGGTGTGGGGTTTCATCGTCCCGGGGCTGACCAAGCGCGAGAAACGCACCGCCATGGCGTTCGTCGGCGCCGCGGCGCCCTTGTTTCTCGCGGGCTGCTTTCTGGCGACCAAAGTCGTGCCCAATGCGGTTGAGATACTGATTGGCTTTACCCCTGAGGGAGCCGCCAATCTGCCCGACGCGGCGCTCTATCTGACCTTCGTGACCCGGTTCATCCTGGCCTTCGGTCTAGCCTTCCTGCTGCCGGTGTTCCTTGTCGGCCTCAATGTCGCCCACATCCTGCCGGCGCGCGTCATGATCAAGGGCTGGCGGATAGCGGTCCTGCTCATCTTCGTCTTCGCCGCTGTGATGACGCCAACCCCGGACGCGTGGACCATGCTCGTCCTGGCCTTGCCGATGGTTGCCCTGTTCTACATGGCTGTTGGTGTCTCGCTGCTGCTGGACCGGCGTCGAGCGCGCCGCGAACCCGAATGGGCCAAGCTCGCCGATGACGAGGCCAGCACGCTGTGACCAAACGCATCGGGCTGATCATCAACCCCACCGCCGACAAGGGCCGGGGCGCTGCGATGGGTGCCGAGGTGGCCGCCCGTCTGATTGCCGATGGTCATGATGTGGTCGACCTGTCTGATGAGAACGCGGCTGCTGCGCGCGACAACGCGATTGCCGGTATCGCCTCGGGGCTGGACGTCCTGGCCGTCACCGGCGGTGACGGCACCGTCAACCTCGGGGTGAACCTCTGTGCCGGTACTGAGACGGTCCTGGCCATCGTCCCGGCGGGGACCGGGAACGACATCGCGCGCGCCCTGCGCCTGCCCCTGCGCGACGCGAAAGCCGCTGCCGAGGTCATCGCCAGCGGCACTGTTCGCACCATCGACGTCGGTCGGCATACCGACGTCCATGGCATTCAGCACTGGTTCGTCGGGGTTCTTGGAGCAGGGTTCGACTCCGTGGTCAATGAGCGTGCCAACAGCTGGGGGTGGCCCAAGGGCCCGATGCGCTACAACCTCGCCATTGCCAGAGAGCTGCCCGTGTTCAAGCCGATTCCGTATGTCGTCGAGGTCGACGGCGTCCGGCACAGCACCCAGGCGATGCTGGTCGCGGTCGGCAACGGCCCGTCATACGGCGGCGGCATGCAGGTGTGCCCGGATGCCAGCTTCGACGACGGGCTGTTCGATGTCCTGATCGTGCACAAGATCTCGACCTTCGAGTTTCTGAAGGTCTTCCCCAAGGTGTTCAGCGGAAGGCACGTCGGGCACCCGGCCGTGGAGATCCTGCGAGGCCAGGATGTCCGGCTCGAGGCCGCGGGCATCGTCAGCTATGCCGACGGTGAGCGCTTCGCCGCCCTGCCGATGAGCTGCCAGAACGTGCCCGGCGCGCTGAAGGTCCTCGTCCATGGACCTGACGGGACCTGACGTAACCTGAGCGTCATGGCCACCTCAGAGCGCGCCGCACGGCTCCAGATCGACGCGTTTGCCAAGAGCTACGACTTCCCGCTCGACGACTTCCAGCTGCGCGCGTGCCAGGCCGTTGCCGTCGGCCAGGGCGTGCTGGTGGCGGCGCCCACCGGAGCCGGCAAGACCATCGTCGGAGAGTTCGCGGTGTTCATGGCGTTGGCTACCGGCCGCAAGGCCTTCTACACCACACCGATCAAGGCCCTGTCCAACCAGAAGTACGCCGATCTCGTCGCGCTCCACGGCGCCGACAACGTCGGTCTGCTCACCGGCGACTCCTCGATCAACGGTGAGGCCCCCGTTGTCGTGATGACCACCGAGGTGCTGCGCAACATGATGTATGCCGGATCCGGCACCCTGCGCGGGCTCGGCTTCGTGGTCATGGACGAGGTGCACTATCTCGCCGACCGGATGCGTGGGGCGGTCTGGGAAGAGGTGATCATCCACCTGCCGGACGACGTGCAGGTGGTCTCCCTCTCGGCAACGGTGAGCAATGCCGAGGAGTTCGGCGCCTGGCTCGGTGAGGTTCGCGGCAATACAGAGGTAATCGTCGAAGAGCACCGACCGGTGCCGTTGTCGCAACACATGATGGTCGGGCGAGACCTCTACGACCTCTTCGAGGACGGGACCGCGGACTCGGGCCGAGTCAATCCCGAGCTGCTGGAGCGGATCCGCGGTGCGGATCGAACTGGTGGTCACGACGGCTTTGGACGCGCTCGAGGTGTCCCTGCGGTCGGACGCGGCCGCAGTGCTCCCGCATCGGGCGGAGGTGATCGCGGTCGGCCCAGTGCCCGGTTCGGGGGAGGCCCGAGCCGTTCGGAGGTCATTGAGCGCCTTGACCGCGATGGACTACTGCCGGCAATCACCTTTATCTTCAGTCGTGTTGGCTGCACGTCTGCAGTCGGTCAGCTGCTCGCCAGCGGCATGCGGCTGATCACCCAGGCAGAGGGCGACCGGATCCGTCGCACGGTCGAGGAACGCATCCAGGGTCTGGCCGACGAGGACCTCGGGGTGCTCGGCTACTGGGAGTTCGTCGAGGGCCTCACTCGCGGGTTCGCTGCCCACCATGCCGGGATGCTGCCAACGTTCAGGGAGATCGTCGAGGAGCTTTTCACCGCCGGCCGCATCCGTGCCGTGTTCGCCACCGAGACCCTGGCGCTGGGCATCAACATGCCGGCACGGTCAGTCGTCCTCGAGCGGCTGGTGAAGTTCAACGGCGAGACGCACGCGGACATCACCCCGGCCGAGTACACACAGCTGACAGGGCGCGCCGGACGTCGTGGCATCGACATCGACGGCCACGCTGTCGTCCTGTACAACCGGGGTCTCGACCCGCTCGCCGTGGGTGGCCTCGCCTCGACGCGCACCTACCCGTTGCGGTCGAGCTTTCACCCGACCTACAACATGGCGGTCAACCTCGTCGGTCAGGTGGGGCGTGAAACCTCCCGCGACATCCTGGAGACCTCGTTCGCGCAGTTCCAGGCTGACCGCGCTGTGGTCGGCATGGCGGTCACCGTCAAACGCAACGAAGAGGCGCTGGCCGGCTACGCCGAGTCGATGACCTGCCATATGGGGGATTTCACCGCGTATGCCGCGCTCCGCAACGAGATTCGCGACGTCGAGAAGGAGGCCGCCAAGGCCCGGTCGGCAAGTCGACGGGCAGAGGCTGCGGTGAGTCTGGAAAGGCTGCGCCCCGGGGACGTCATCAAGATCCCGGTCGGCAGGCGGTCGGGCTACGCGATCGTCATACAGGGCAACAAGGGCGGCAAGAGAGAGGCCGCCTCTCCGACCGTCCTGACCTCCGACGCTCAGGTCCGTCGACTCACGCTGATGGACATTCCCGCCCCTGTCGAACCCGTCATGAACCTCAGCGTCCCCAAGCACTTCAACGCACGAAACGCCAAGTCCCGCAAGGATCTTGCGGCAACGGTGCGAGTCAAGGTGCCGCACGATCCGCCACCCGCAAAGCGTGCCGACTCGGGGGTCTCACAGGACGTCGAGCGAGTCTCCCAGCTGCGTCGCCAGATGCGCGCACACCCTTGCCACGCCTGCCCGGAGCGCGAGGACCACGCGCGCTGGGCCGAACGCTGGTGGCGACTACGCCGTGAGACCGACGCGGTCGCGCGAACGGTCGAGGGCAGGACCAACACGGTGGCGCGGACGTTCGACCGCATCTGTGAGCTCCTGGTCGAGCTGGGCTACCTCACCGAAGGCGGCGCGGCAGTCACCTCGCAGGGTGACATCCTCAAACGTCTCTACACCGAGAAGGACCTGCTCGCCGCCGAATGTCTGCGCCACGGCCTCTGGAAGCGGCTCGACTCCCCGAGCCTGGCCGCGATCGTCTCCTCACTGCTCTATGAGCCACGGGGCAGCGATGGTGAGGTCTCGCCCCGGATGCCCAACGACGACGTCACCGAGGCCTATGACGCCATGGTCCGGCGGTGGAGCCAGCTCGAGGACCGCGAGCGCGCGTACGCGCTGCCGACGACCGGCGCTCCGGACGCGGGCATGGCCTGGATGCTGCACCGCTGGGCCAGCGGTCAGCGCCTCGAGGTGGTCCTTCGCGACAGCGAGATCGCCGCGGGCGACTTCGTCCGGCACTGCAAGCAGGTCATCGACCTGCTCGGCCAGATCGGTGACGCGGCGGCGGATCCGACCCTGGCCGTGACTGCGAGGCATGCCATGGACGCGGTCAGGCGAGGCGTCGTCGCGGCCGACCGGATCGACTGACGGTCCGGTCTGTGCAACTGGCTCCTGCCGGACCTGAGCCACCGAGAACTGGTCGCGCCCGTTTGAGGCTGACGCACCGAACAGCGCTGAGAACATTGGGGATTGGCTTGTTCTTGGGTTGTGGTTGTGCTAGAACAGGTGTACTATTAGGTCA
>JBDTMW010000219.1:0-4376 GCA_039934065.1 Actinomycetota bacterium
CATGAGGATGCCCTGCGCCTGCCCGATCACGCTGCGGTTGGCGATGGCCGCGTCGAGCTGGGCGATCTTCGGGTCAGCATCGCCGATGGCTTTCGTGGCCGCCACTGCCATGGCTGCATACAGGGCCAAGAGCAGGACGGGATCGCGCTCGGACCCACTGAAAGCCCCGGCCGCGCTTGCGTAGATGTTGAGGCTGCCCACGGCCTGCTGAACATCTCCAACGCCCGGACGCGGGCCGGCGAAGAGGCTGGCCGACAGCACCGACCGCGCCGTGGCCGCCGAACCGGCCGCAGTGATGGCGGGCCATCTGGTCTCCGTCTGAAGGTCGGAGACCAGGATGGCGGTGAACTGAGCAGCGGTTGCCGCCTGCAGGCACGGACCCTGGTTGCAACGCAGCTGCACCAGGTCCATGTCCTGGGCCAAAGCAGACGTGTTCGCCAGGGTGCTCATTGCCCCGTCGGCGCCGACGAGAGTCACGCTCGCGGACTCGGCGCCGTGGATGACGTGCGCCGCCACTCTCGCCAGAGAGTGAAAGGTGTCTTCGATCCGGTCGGCGCCCCTGCCGCCCTGGGCGAGATCGCCCATGTCCATCAACCGATCGAGCTCGGTGTTCTCCAGTCTGGAGCCACGTTGAGGTCTCGGCTGCGCAGCGTGTTGAGGCACGCGATATGCCTTTCGGGCGGAAACATGTGGACTCACTTCACAGTCGCCTTCATGCTCGTCCGAGCGTATGAGCATTCGTGCGGCTTTCACGCGTTTTCGACAATTGTTGCCAACCTGTTTTCCTGACCAGCCCTCGACCGATTTATTGATTCTGCTGTGGCCGGGGGGTGGCGGATGATCTAGTGGGAAGGAGCCATCGAGGGGTCCAGCAGCGGCGCCATCTCGGTTCTTGTCTTGAACGGACATGACAATGACGTCGAGCACTTATTTCCCGCGTGCTCTTTTCTCGGTTGACGTTCCCGATGAGCGTTCGAACCGCGAGCGGCCTGCACTCACCGAGTCGATCCTGCTTGAGCTCTCTGGCAGTCGCGACGACGGTGTGTGTCGCCGACTGCGGCAGGAAGCGGTCCTGCTGAACCTATCCCTGGCAGATGGAATCGCCTCGCGGTACGCGGGTCGTGGAGTCGACCGAGACGACCTGGTCCAGGTTGCTCGCGTTGGCCTGCTCAAGGCGGTTGTCGGTTATCGAGCGGGCGAGGGCGCAGGCTTCGTGGCGTACGCCGGCCCGACGATTGCCGGGGAGATCAAGCGGTACTTCCGGGACTATGTCTGGATGGTCCGACCGCCCAGGCGTCTGCAGGAGCTGCACAGCGAGCTCCGTTCGGTTGAGCCCCGGTTGCGGCAGCGGCTCAGCAGGGCGCCGTCTGCGGTGGAGCTTGCCAACGCCCTGGGCGTCCCGCCGAACGAGCTGTCGGAGGCATTGACGGCTGCGGGCGGCTACTGCGCACTGTCCCTTGATGTGCCGAACCATGCCGGCCCCGGCCAGTCGCTGGGCGATGCCCTGCCGGACGGCAACGACCCCCACACGATCGTGGAGCGCGCGCAATGGCTTCGCCCGGCGCTGGCGCAACTGACCAACCAGGAGCGCCGGGTCGTCGAGCTGCGGTTCATCGACGATCTCAGCCAGGTGCAGATAGGTCGCCACCTCGGACTCAGCCAGATGCAGGTCTCCCGGCTGCTGGCGGGCATTCTTGGTCGGCTGAGAGCCGACCTCGAGATCACCGCCACTGGGTGAGCGGCAGGACTGGCGAGGTCGCAAGACTCAGATGCGTGGGTCGTCGAGCGGCTGCTCGACATACTCCCTGCGCGTCTCGTGGTGGATGACGTCTGTTCGGCGGGCAGTGCTGGCCAAGACAATAGAGATGATCAACCCGGCGATCCCGACCAGCATGAGGACGACGCCGACCGTCGGCACACTGATCCCGCTGACACACGCCAGGGCCGTGGCGGGAGCAAACTGACCCGAGCCTGACCCGGCCTCAGGGGTAGCGTGGTGGTAGGGCACCGGGAAAGGATCCAGTGTGGTGACTACGCAGTGGTTCCTGACTTCTGGGGAGAGAGGGAACCCCTCGACTCGGTTGGACTCCCGTCATCCCGGTCGCGCGGCGTGGACAGAGGCCAACGTGGTGCGCCCGCTCATCCACGGCGCGACGTACTTTTCTGAGCTGCATCACCGCGTGTCGCAGATGCGCGATGGGGATCTGTTGCTGTTCGTCGACTGGCGTGGGGATCCGGACGAGCACCTGACCCGGTCCCCGGACAGCGAGGTCGGCACGGTGTTCGCTGGCGCGGCGGAACGCGGCGTTGTCGTCCGGGGGCTGGTGTGGCGCTCCCACTGGGACCGGATGGCGTTCTCCGCGGCGGAGAACCGGCAGCTGGGCGACGAGATCAACGACGCCGGCGGCCAGTGCCTGCTCGACATGCGGGTGCGGACCGGCGGGTCGCATCATCAGAAGTTCGTCGTCTTGCGCCACCACGGTCGGCCCGAGCTGGACGTCGCCTTCCTTGGTGGCATCGACCTGTGTCATGGGCGCCGCGACGACGCCCGCCATCACGGTGACTCTCAGCGACAGGCGATGGCTGCCGTATACGGGCCGAGACCACCGTGGCACGACGTGCAGCTTGCTATCAGCGGGCCGGCCGTCGGTGACGTCGAGACGGTGTTCCGTGAACGGTGGGAAGACGCCCATGCTCTCAGCCGCAGCCCGCTGCGCTGGTTGTCTGACCGGGTCCGGCACGACAACCCGAAGCGCACCCCGCTGCCCCCGCAAGGCCGTGACCCTGAACCCTGCGGCACCCATCCAGTGCAGCTGCTTCGCACGTATCCTCGCCGCGCGGGTGGCTACCCGTTCGCACCGGCGGGAGAGCGCAGCGTGGCGCGTGGCTACACCAAGGCCGTCAGCCAGGCGCGGCACCTGATCTACCTCGAGGACCAGTACCTGTGGTCGCCGGCGGTCGCAGCACTGTTCACCACCGCGTTGCAGCGCAACGCCGAGCTGCGCCTGATCGCCGTACTCCCGCTCTTCCCCGACCAGGACGGCCGGATCTCCAAACCGCCGAACCTCGTCGCCCGGGACCGCGCCATCGCGGCGCTCCGCGCGGCGGCGCCGGGCCGAGTGGCCTTCTACGGGCTTGAGAGCCCGGACGGTGTTCCGGTCTATGTGCACGCCAAGGTGTGTGTCATCGACGACCAGTGGGCATCCGTGGGCTCGGACAACTTCAACCGCAGGTCCTGGACCCACGACTCCGAAGTGACCGCGGCCGTCAGCGACCCCGGCTACGCACGAACGTTGCGGCTCACCCTTGCCGGTGAGCACCTCGACCGGACCGATCCCTTGGACGATCTGCGTGATCCGGCACGGACATTCAGCGCCTTCGCCGAATGCGCCGCGCAGCTACAAGGGTGGTATGACGACGGCCGCCGCGGCCCGCGTCCGCCAGGGCGGCTGCGACCGGTCGTCGACGCCCCCCAGGGCCGGTTCACCCGGGCCTGGGCCGGCGTGCTCTACCGTCTCGTCTACGACCCTGACGGACGACCACTGCATCTCAGGCTGCGCCGCTCCTTCTGAGAAGGCCCCCCTTCGAGAAGAGCACCGCCAGGTTCAGACGCGGGCATACCTCGCCCGAGCGAAGCTGTACAACCCGTAGGCGCCGATGCCCAGAGCGACCACAGTCAGCAGCCAGCTCCCGAAGGCCTGCTGGCGCATCGAGCGCAACGCCCCGTCCAGTCCGGTGGCCTTGCTTGCCGAGTTCTGGAGAGCCGCGGCCACGAAGAGGACACCAACCACGACCAGGGCCACGCCCTTGGCGATGTAGCCGACCACCCCGGCCCGCGTCGCCAGGATGCCTGGGTGCTCGCTCAGGTCCTGGAGGAACTTCTTGGTCCATCCCTTGACCACGTGGTAGCCGCCGACGCCGATGATGGCCAGGCCGATGACGGCAACGAGAGCTCGGCCACCGGCGTGCCGCAGCAAGGTGGCGGTGAAGTCTGAATTCTGGGTCTTGCTGCTGCTTGGCTGTCCTTTGGCGAAGCTGAGGCAGGTCCACGCAAGAACGAGATAGAGAACCGCCTTGGAGATGCCCTTAGCCTTCTCGCCCCACCGTGATGACTGGCCGCGGGTCCGCACCGCGAGAGCGCTGGCTAGCTGCCACAGCCCAAGAGCCAGGAACCCTGCCACTGCCACCCACAGCGCCCACCGTCCGGCCGGGTCCGGTGGAACGAGTTCGTCGGCCCCGACGAGCGCGGCCACGGGCGGGGCCATGCCGCGACGGCGCTGGGCGGCTCGTCCGGCGCACACCCGGTCGTCCCGTCGGGCGGGCATCCGCAGGGCCACGTCGACCCCCCGAGCGGCGGCTACCCCACGCCCCCCGGC
>JBDTMW010000220.1:0-4375 GCA_039934065.1 Actinomycetota bacterium
TCTTGGTTGACCCGAACCAGGCCGTCTCCCAGATCTCGCGCATCAGCTGCTCACGAGAGACGACCTTGCCCTGCTCGCGCACCAGGACGCGCAGGAGGTCGAACTCCTTGGCGGTCAGCTGAAGCTCTTCCTCGTTGAAGTAGGCACGCCGGCCGTCCGGGTCGATGCGCACGACTGCCCCGGCCGAGCCGCCTTCGGTGGGATGGCGACGCAGGAGGGCGCGGACCCGGGCCAACAGCTCGGCCAGGCGGAAAGGCTTGGTGACATAGTCGTCGGCGCCGGCATCCAGCCCGACCACCAGATCCACCTCGTCGGCCCGGGCAGTGAGGATCAGCACCGGGATGGTGCGGCCGTCGGCGCGCATCCGACGGCAGACCTCCAGCCCGTCGACGTACGGCAGCCCGAGGTCGAGCACGACAATGTCGGGGTTTTCGTTGGCGCCCTCGAGCGCTGCGCGGCCGTCGGCACGGACATCGACCTCGTAGCCTTCACGCCGAAGGGCACGGGCCAGCGGCTCCGCGATCGCGGGATCATCCTCAGCAAGCAGAACACGAGTCATAGGCGCATCGTAGAGAGCATTCTCACGTTCAGCGACCAGGCCAGCGCGGGTGTCTCTTCTCGGCGAAGGCTGAGACCCCCTCTGCCCGGTCTCCGGAGAAGGCTGTAGCCCGCCAACAAGCGTCCTCAACCTCGAGCCCGGTCGCCAGATCGACGTCGCTGCCGAGCCGCATCGCACGCTTGGACTGGCGCAGTCCGACCGGCGAGTTCGCGGCGATCATAGCGGCCAGCTCGAGGCCGCGTTCACGCGCGGATCCGGCTTCGAGCACCTCATCGACAACGCCCAGGGCCGCTGCCTCGCTTGCTGGCATCCGGCGTGCGGTGAAGATCATTCCGGCCGCCCGGGACCAGCCGATGCGACGCGTCAGCAGCTGGGTGCCACCGCCGCCCGGAATGACGCCGACAGACACCTCGGGGAGACCGACCACCGCCGCAGATCCGGCGATGACCATGTCACAGGACAGGGCGATCTCCAGGCCACCGCCGAGGGCATACCCCTCAACCACTGCGATTGAGGGCATGGGCAGGTTCAGCACACCGCTGTATGCCGCGCGCGCCACCGGCCGCTGTGCCATCAGGTCGGCGTCGGTGAAGGAGTTGCGTTCCTTGAGGTCGGCTCCCACACAGAACGCCTTCGGGCTGGTGCTGGTGAGCAGTACCACCCGGACGTCAGGGTCGATCGCTAGCTCGGCGCAGGCTGCTGCCAGCTCGCGGGCCATCTGCGTCGACACGGCGTTCATCGCCTCGGGCCGGTCCAGCGCCAGCTCGGCGATGTGCCCGCCAGGACCATGCCGGGTGATCGTCACCATCGGTCGGGTGGGGGTGCTCGGCTCACTCATCAACCCAGGTCTCCTTTGGTCTTTGCCATCATCAGCTTGGTAGCCATCGTCGCCATCGTGATGGTCATCGTCATGGTCATCGCCGTCATCGCCTTGGTAACCTTCGCCGCCAGCACTGCCATCGACCGTCACGCCGCGGCGCCCCGACGGGTGGGCGCGGCGCAGGCTCCACGGGGTCACCGGCCCGATCCCGCGCAGCGTCCGGCGCCGCAGGGGGGACGTCTCGAAGCCCGACGTGCTCGCGAGCGCTGCGGCCATTGCGTCATCGACCAGGGCCGTTCGAGGCCTCGCGAGGGCTGTCAACCGGCTGGCGCGGTTCACTGTGGTCCCGAAAACATCCCCGAGGCGTGAGACCACCTGCCCACTCGCGATACCGACTCTGACGTTCGGCAGCACGGCGTCCTCGGCCATGGCCTCGACCAGGTCGACCGCGATCGCAGCGGCAGGGGCGGCGCTCATCGCCACGAACAGGACCTCGTCACCCACCGTCTTGATAACCCGGCCGCCGTGAGCCGTCACGACATCGGAGGCAAGCGCCTCGAAACGCTGCACGACGCGCGCCAGCTCTCCTTCCGAGAGCCGGCGCACAAGACGAGTGAAGGAGACGAGGTCGGCGAAGCCAACACATCGCACGACACCCGAGCTGTCCTGGGTCGGCTCGGAGTCGGACACCATGCGAGAGATCGCCGCCGACAGATGACGACGCCAGGCATAGACCAGGAGGGGCTCCAGCTCGTCGGCGATGTCAGCCAGCTTCACGGCTGCTGCATGCGCGGTTGCGGAATCCGGCAGCGCCCGGGTCGTGTCCGGACTCTCTTCGCCGTCGAGGGCCATCCCCGCGTGCTGCTCGCCCAACGCCTCGGCCATCAGCTGGGTCTGCCACACGGCCAGCCGATCAGTGGTCCGGGCGAGCGCTCGCGTCATCGCCAGCGCGGTGCGCTCATCGAAGGCGCCCTCGCGAACCAGCCCCGCCATGACCCGCAGGGCAACCACGTCAGCCTCCGTGAACAGGGTGTCCTCTTCAGCGACGTTGGGAAACCCCAGAGCGTGCCAGAACTTGCGGGCGCTGAGCAGGGACACCGAGACCTTGGTGCTGACCTCGCGTGGGCGCATGGAACGGGGCTGGCCGAGCAGCCGGGCCTCCACGTCGTTTGCTGGGGGAGAGAACCCGGCTGCGGTGTCGACCGGCATAGCGGGGCGGTGGCGACCGGCAGGAGGCATCTCAGCTGCACCCCCTATGGACCTGCTGGTCGACCATGAACCCGATCATGCCGTGTTTCCTGCCCTGGGCGGCGACCGACGCACATGTACGACGTCTCCTGCGGCATGCGCGGTGCTCCACCCGCCCACCCGAACGACCAACCGGCCGGCATCGTCGACCCCCGTAGCGGTGCCCCGGGCGACCCGACCACCGGGCTGATGCACGTCGACGTCCAGCCCGATCGTCAGACAGGCGGAGCGGTATGCCGCACGGATGGCTTCCAGCGCCGCGCCACCTCCGGTCCAGTCCCGGTGGAGGCCGGCCAGCACCCCGAGGTAGCCGATGATGACATCCTCTCGGCGGACGTTCCCCGCCCCGCACAGGGCCAAGGATGTCGCCGTCTCGACCGGTAGCTCGCGTCGCGTCTGACTGATGTTGGCTCCGGAGCCGACGACCACCAGCCCGCCCCCTGGCACCAGCTCGCAGAGCACCCCCGAGATCTTGAGCCACGGCGCCTCGCCGTCGCCCGGCAGTTCCTGGACCAGCACGTCGTTCGGCCACTTGAGCCGGCCGGTCAGCCCGGCGACATCTGCCAGTGCCTGACGCATCGCCATGCCGGCCAGCAGTGGGAGCCAGCTCCAGTCGGCCGTTCTGTCCGCCGGCACCGGGACCACACACGAGACCGCGATCGAGGCACAGGGAGGGGCCTCCCACTGGCGCGAAAGGCGACCCCGCCCGGAGCTCTGGTGATCGGCCAACACGACCCGCCACGGACGCGGGGCCCTGAGCACTTCGCTGTTGGTGGAGTCGACAGAATCATGGACATCGACCTCTTGCCAAGGGTTTGGCGAGGTGAGCAATGCCGCTTTCACAGACTGGGATTCAAGAGGCTCGGGCACGGACCTAAGGCTAGGCTCCCGCCATGGCTGATGTAGTTCTCAACGGGGACCCTGCCGTGCCCGACCCTGCCGTGCCCGACCCTGCCGTGCCCGAAGCCGCGCCCGAAGCCGCGCCCGGACCCGACATCCACACGACAGCCGGCAAGCTCGCCGACCTGATCCGGCGCCACGACGAAGCCCTCCACGCCGGTTCGGCCAAGGCGGTCGAGAAGCGTCATGCCCAGGAAAAGAAGACGGCCCGCGAGCGGATAGAACAGCTGATGGACGAGGGCTCGTTCGTCGAGGTCGACGAGCTTGGCCGTCACCGGTCGACGGCGTTCGGTCAACAGAAGAAGCGGCCCTATGGCGATGGGGTCATCATCGGCTTCGGTACGGTCGACGGCCGGCAGATCTGCGTGTTCTCCCAGGACTTCACGGTCTTCGGCGGGTCGCTGGGCGAGGTGTTCGGCGAGAAGATCGTCAAGATCATGGACCTGGCGATGAAGATCGGCTGCCCGGTCATCGGCATCAACGACTCCGGCGGCGCCCGCATCCAGGAGGGTGTGGTGGCGCTCGGGCTCTACGCCGAGATCTTCCGCCGAAACGTCCACGCCTCTGGCGTGATTCCCCAGATCTCCCTGGTCCTTGGCCCGTGCGCGGGCGGCGCGGTCTACTCCCCCGCGATCACCGACTTCACCGTGATGGTCGACCAGACCTCGCACATGTTCATCACCGGCCCCGACGTCATCAAGACCGTCACGGGCGAGGACGTCGGCATGGAGGAGCTCGGCGGGGCGCTCACGCACAACACCAAGTCCGGCGTCGCGCACTACATGGGTCAGGGCGAGGACGACGCCATCGACTACGTCAAGGCTCTGCTGTCATACCTGCCGTCCAAC
>JBDTMW010000221.1:0-4362 GCA_039934065.1 Actinomycetota bacterium
TAGGCGACCGCGGCCGCTGCTTCGTTCCCGTCGACGCATTCATGCCGCATGTCATGTCTCTCTGCAGTCTTGGACCCTGACGGAGCCACGCTATCGTCGGCGACCGCGCGGACCAAAAACGTCAACCTACCCGCGGGGTGACCAGGCAGTCATGCGGTATCGGACGGGTGGTCAGAACGTCGCTCGCCCGAGACAATCAAGATCTGCCCCGGGCCCAGGCAGCACGTCCGTCTTGGGACCGGTCTTTTGGACGCCAGCACGGACCGGAGCGGCAGTCTAGTCATCAGATGGGTCATTCGGTGGGGGTTCCCTGTAACCATGACAACCCGCCGGGTTTGGTGAAAAATGGTGCTCACGATCGGTCCATCCTGTGATGGGATGAATCCGGTACAGGCCCCGCCCGGGCATCTCTCCGGCCGGGGCCGACTAACGCCTTGGCCCTATACGGCCCTAGATGCGCGGTCAGATTCGGCGGTCATGTGAGCCGTCCCAACGCCGCCCGCAAACCACTGTTGGGATCGGCATCGGGCAGGACCCTCTGGATGTCGGCCAAGGCCTCGGTGACCTTGCGGCCCTTGAACCGCGCGGCATACAGCGCTGCGACGGCCGGGGTCCGGGACTGTGCCTGGACGCAGTGCAACAGGACCGTCTTGCCCTCTCTTCGAAGCGCATCGACTGTGGCGGCAGCATCAGCCAGGACAAAGTCCAGGTGTGGGTTCTGATCGGGTGTGGGGTCATCGACCAGCCATACCTCGACGTGGTCGCCCACAGCCACACCCTGGGCCGGGACCTCGGCGGCGCCCAGACGGCACAGGGAGACCACCGCATTCACACCGTCTGGAAGGTGGCCCAGCGCGTCGACGCCGCCGAGCCAGACTCCGTCGTCGTCGGGGTGTTGAACCATCGCGAAGCGACCCGGGTAGCCCGAGTAGTCCATCCGGTCAGCCTGCAGCCAACCGTCAGCGTCGGGCTGGCCGCCACGGGCAGTCATCACCCCCAAGCTCACCAGATCCCGGGCGTGCAGCCCTGGCCAGCCGTGCAGCCTGCGGCGCCAGGCTGCCGGCACGGCGGAGGCACCGTATGCGCCGCCCAGCAGGCCACCGGCGATTGCGGCGACGGTGTCGGCGTCACGGCCACCCCGGACCGCGGTTTCGAGCCCGGTCCTCAGATGCTGCGCCGAAGTGGAGGTGTGCTCGGCGGCGCCGCCGGCAGCGTTACGAGAGAGCGTGATTGCCGACCATGCACCCTGAAGAGCCTCCACGACCCACCCGTTGCGCTCGAAGTCCGCAGGCGTCTTGGCCTCGGCCTGATCGAGCCGCTGCGACCACACCAACGCACGATCGGTCGGGAGGTGACCCAGAGCCAGGCGGAGCCCATCGAGGTTCCCGTGCAGGACAGCGTGGCGGATCGCCAGACACCACAGGACGCAGGCCTCCCCCGCCTCCGGGTCGAAGTGGGTCAGTGAGCTGAGCTGCTGGGCTGCCTCCACGAGCCCGGCCTCGTCGTCCAGGAACGCCAGGGCAACAGGAGCCGTGCGCATGAGGGATCCGTTGCCCCCAGAGCGTCCGGTGCGGGAGTGGTGAGCCTGCGATGCGCTCGCAAGGTCGCCCGCGTTGGGTTGGTCCTGTCCGCGCTGAGCGGCGGCCTGCCGGGCAGTGCCCAACACTGAGCGGGTCTGGTGTCCAACGTCTTTCGCGCTCTTTGCCCAGCCGCTCCACCGGGCCGCAACCCGGTCCTGCGCCTGTGGGCTGAGCAGATCGGGTGCCTCCGCTGAGACCTCGGCGATGGCGATGGCCATCGAGGTGTCGTCGGTCCACTCGCCCGGCGCCCACCCGAAAGACCCGCCGCCGGCCATCATGACCCTTACGTCGGCGCCAAGGGGAGGACCGAACTCGTAGGGGGCGCCCAAGGCGTCACCGCAGGCCATACCGAGCAGGACACCGGCGGCGCGGTCGAGCTGCGCGGCGTTGAGGTCAAGTGTCATGCGACCTCCATCAGGTGGTGGCGGCGGTTGAACACGGTGGCGTGCAGGAGGTGATCGTCCCAGCCGAGACCGCGGATCTCGTGGTACTCCGACCGAGAGGCCAGGGCGTGTCCGGCTCCGGCGTCGACGTCAAGCTCATCACCCATCGGCGCCGTGGCCAGACGCTCCACGAACCGGCGAGCCCGACGGCCGGGAGTCGGCTGCGGCAGCATAAGAGCAGCGTCGATCGCGGCAGCCTCGAGCAGGCCGGGCAGGTGCCGGCGCAGGGCAGAGGTCGAGGCGAACACCTCCACGAAGGCGGGCTGGCCACCAATCCCGATGAGTACACCACGCTGGCCCAGCAGCGCCCGAATCGTCCTGATGCCAGCCGTCAGCTCTGCTGCTGCCGCATCGCCGTGACCACGAGCCTTGCTGTCATCTCCGACCTCACCGGCGGTCCCGCCGCTGGTATCGGACGGAGCGGCCCGACGGTTCAGATGGTCGACGTAGGACGCGGTGGGTGATGCGCCAAACGCGGCGTCATACCTGGAGACTCGCTCCCACACCTGGCCCTGCCGCTCATCCTCGTCGGCAACGGTCTGGGCGGATCGGACCATCATCGAGGCGCGGCGGGCCCGTCGCACCTGGGCCGTGGCGCCATGCCAGCGACCGTGCTCCACACAGGACACGCTTGCCACCAGCTTCTCGCCGGCCAGCAGCAGGATGTCGTTGTTGAGGGTTCGGTGCTGCCAGCCACCCTCGAACAGCTCGCCGGCGACCAGCAGCGCGGGTCTGGCCCCCTCGTTGACAAGGACCAGCTGCTCGACCACCGGGCTGCCCTCGCGCTCGTCGACCTGCACCCGAGCCGCGGTCCCCGTGTCCAGACCCGACACGACCGGCGCGTCGGTCCAGACTGGGAACACGCTCAGGCCACCCAGGTTCGTGCCCTGCCCCACATGCAGGGTCGGCATCATCAAGAGGTTCATCTGCGATCACTTCCATCCAGCTAGTTGGAGCGGTTCTGCTCTAATTCAGACTGTAGGGGTAACCTCTGACAGTGCCCTTTGCCTCACCGCCAGCCAGCGCCGCGAAGCCGTTTCGGGACTCAACCGGACGGACACTGGCCGACTATTCGCAGCCGTCCGTGGCCGTGGATACCGCCGTCCTGACCCTCGCCCCCCGGATCAACCCGGCCCCTGGGTCTCCCCCGCACCGGTTGTCCGTGCTCCTGGTCCGACGACGCGAAGGTGCCGAAGGTCCGCAGTGGGCGCTGCCGGGCACCTTCCTGCACCAGGGCGAACGTCTCGCCGACGCCGTCTCCCGCTCCCTGACCGAGAAGGCCGGCGTCACCGGTGGCCACCCCGCTCAGCTCGCCGTGTTCGACGACCCCGGCCGCGACGAACGTGGATGGGTGCTGTCCGTGGCACACCTTGCTGTCATCCCGTATGCCGACCTCGAACGCGTGCTCCAAACCCAACCCGAACGGGTCCGGCTGGCCCCCGCATCACGGCCGGGACCACTCCCCTACGACCATGCCTTGATCGTGGCTGCGGCCAGGCAAGAGCTCAGACGGCAGTATGCAGACCGGCCCGACCCCGAGCACCTCCTGGGCCCGCGGTTCACCTTCCGCGAGCTGCGGGTCATCCACCAGGCCATCATCGGAAAGACCCTGCAGAAGGACACCTTCCGCCGGGCCATGGAACCTCACCTGCAGGGAACCGGCACCCTCTCGTCCGGCACCGTCGGTCGCCCCTCACAACGGTTTCGCCGCGCCCGTTGACGACTCCAGAGGATCAGTAGCCGTGGCGAAGCCGGAGCAGGTCCTGGCAGGTGCTGGCTTCACCCTTGGGCCCGGTCCAGGTGAGTGTCGCCCGCCCGGTCGGCCAGGTTCAGGTCGATCTGCGAGCTCGTGAACGTGGTCCACGCCAGCCGGCGGCGCTCCCCCAGCCGCAAACTCGTGAACGGCAGTCCCGGACGGGGGCGGTAGATCCCCACCAGCTCATCCTCGTCCGCACCATCGGGATAGACATCTGACATGGTCAGGAACATCCCCGCAGATGGCGAGTCGTCTCCGTGGGCGACCACGTCGCGGAACTCGGCCGAGTCCGCCGAGGCGTGGTTGACGATGAGGTCGAGCATCAGCGCATAGTGGCCCGCCAGGGCCAGGACGTCGTCCCACGATCCGAGCCCGGGGTCGACCTCGCAGTGGTCCACGGGGTCGAAGCCGGCGTCGGCTCCGTCGAACGGGGTGAAGAACGGGAGCACGTGCACCCCGGCGAAGAGCACCGCCAGCGGCCCGTCTGGATCTCGCGCAACCCAGGCAGGCTGCCCCCGAACCGGTCGGCATAGGCGATCAGCTGCACGTTCTCGCGCGGTTGCGTCTCGCCCATCTCACTCAC
>JBDTMW010000222.1:0-4337 GCA_039934065.1 Actinomycetota bacterium
GCCGACGTTCAGCTGGTACGTGCGGTCCAGCACGACGCCGCGGTCCTCGAAGAGCTTGGCCATGACGCGGTGGGTGATCGTCGCGCCGACCTGGGACTTGATGTCGTCGCCGATGACCGGGACGCCGGCGTCTTCGAACTTCTTGGCCCACACGGGGTCAGAGGCGATGAAGACCGGCAGGGCGTTGACGAACGCGACCTTGGCGTCGATGGCGCACTGCGCGTAGAACTTGTCAGCGGTCTCAGAGCCGACCGGCATGTAAGACACCAGGACGTCGACCTTGGCGTCCTTGAGGGCCTGGACGATGTCCACCGGCTCTGCGTCGGACTCTTCGATGGTCAGCCGGTAGTACTTGCCGAGACCGTCGTTGGTGACCCCGCGCTGGACGATGACACCGGTCGGCGGCACGTCGGCGATCTTGATGGTGTTGTTCTCGGAGGCGACGATGGCCTCGGACAGGTCGAATCCGACCTTCTTGGCATCGACGTCGAAGGCGGCGACGAACTCGACGTCCTTGACGTGATAGTCACCGAACATGACGTGCATCAGACCGGGCACGCTGGCGCTCGGGTCGGCGTCCTTGTAGTACTCGACTCCCTGCACCAGCGAACTGGCGCAGTTGCCGACGCCAACGATGGCGACGCGCACTGATCCCATGGGTTTCTCCTTGTTGTTGTGGTGCAAAAACACCTTGGTATGACGGACGGTCAAGTGGTGGGCGGCTCGTCGGATGGTCCGGAGGGGGGAACGGTTGTCGAGCCGGTATGGGTTGTCGAGGAACGCTCGGACTCGATCAGCTCGGAGAGCCAGCGGACCTCACGTTCGACGGAGTCGAGTCCGTGCCGTTGCAGCTCGGCGGTGTAGAGGTCCAGCCGCTCCCGACGCTGCGCTGCCGCGGAACGGAAGGCGTCCAGGCGTTCCTCGAGTCGGCTGCGTCGGCCCTCGAGAATGCGAAGTCGCACGTCGGCCTCGGTGCGGGCGAAGAAGGCGAAGTGCACGTTGAAGGTGTCGTCCTCCCAGGCTGACGGCCCGGAATGGGACAGCAGGGCGTGCAGCTGGTCCTTGCCCTCGGGGGTGAGCTTGTAGACGATCCGGGCCCGGCGGCTGGCGGTGCCGTTGCTTGTGGCCGGTGTCCCAGGGGCGTCATCGTCGGCTGGGTTCTCGGCGATCCAGCCCCGCTCGACCAGATCACGCAGGCACGGATAGAGGGTCCCGAAGGACAATGCCCGAAATGCCCCCAGGACGGCGTTGAGTCGCTTGCGCAGCTCGTAGCCGTGCATCGGGGAGTCGTGCAAGAGGCCGAGGATGGCGAGCTCCAACAGGGCGGAACGTCGACTCAACCTGGTCTCACCTCCTGATTTCAAGTTGCGCTGCCTGCTCCGCGGAGGCGGCATGGCAGGACGGGTTGCTGGCCGTCAGAAGCACCATAGCATTAGATATATCGAAACGATATATCAGGAAACTAGCCCGAACGACCCACTGCCCTGACCGGACAGGCGCCCAGGTTCAGCGCAGGGCGATGGTGAAACCTCCGGCCGGTACGGTGACGGGCACTGTCGGGGCTCCCGACGTCCCCTGGCCGACCAGAGCCCCGGTGCCGTCATAGGCGAAGTACCTGGCGGGGCCGGTGCCCGGGAGCGACACGTCGACGTTCTCGGTGGTCAGCGATGCGCTGCGCAGGACGGCGGTGCCGTGGTGGCCGCCTCCCAGGACGTAGCGCGACACCAGCGGCTCGAGCATCAGCGCGTCCAGACGGGCAGTGTCGCCCCCGCTCGCCGTGGTGGTGGCAGTGATGCTCGTGGCGCCTGCGGGAAGGGTGACCTGCAGCGTCACGGGGAGCAGGGCGCCTGGCGCAGCGGAGACCCCCTGGGCGCCGATGTCACCGGACCGGACGACGCCGAGCACCTGGGTTCCGGAGCGGAACGTGGTAACGGCGGTGCTGCCCGGCTGCAGGTCGACGACCGGAAGCACCAGACGAGTCGAGCCGTCCGGGATGGTGATGGTGGCCGAGCCTCCGTCGCCCAGCCCGACATAACCGGTGCCGCTGTACTGCGACTCACCGGTCCACGTCGAGGTCGGAGCGACGACCGCGGCCGATCCGGCCAGCTGCGCGCCTTCCGCCTCCACCGTCGTGCTGCCCACCCGCTCCTTGATGACCGACGTACGGGCGATCGCCGCGACGTCGGGGTTGGCGTCCAGGGCCATCATCGAGAGCAGGCCGTGGATGGTGGACTCGGCGCCGGCGTTGTGGTTGACCCGGTGGTCCGCCTCGATACCGTCAACGGTTCGTCCGGTGCCTTGGTCGTAGGCGGGCAGCCCGGAGTTGTTGGCACCGAAGTACCAGGCGGCGGTGATGCCGGCCAGCTGCCGCAGGCCGGCGCTGTTGTGCAGCCCGGCGGTGGCCAGCAGCGACTGGAGCCGGGAGTCGACGCCGTAGGCGATCTGCGCCCGGTTGATCTGTGTCGGGAGCAGTGCCTGGTCCGCACCGCCCGAGGTCAGCATCCGTGGGTCGAAGACCGCCGAGTCGGCGGTTGCCGCCGCGGCAAGGCTCTTGTCCCTGAGAACCGTGGATGCGCGGGCGAGTGCCGCGGGCATCTGCGAACCCCAGCCGTGCCACATAGAAACCGATGGCGCAGAAGGGAGTACGGCACCGAACGGCCAGGTGCGGGCGTCGCCGCCGGAGAGCCCGGCAATACCGTCACTGAGCTGCGAGAGTGCTGTGCGGGCCGAGCGGGGCCCGCCGGCTTCGACATACGCGGCGAGTCCGAGGACTGCTTCAGCGCTCGCGTCCGCGCCGTCAACCACCAGCCAGGCAGGCTTCTGCTGACCGTCGACCTGCAGGTACTGGTGGTACTTGACGAGTACCTGCCGCTGCAGAGCGGAGACGGCCAGGTTCATCCGGGCGCGCAGGAAGGAGGCAAACGCCGGGTCCTGGTTCTTGAAGGCGGCGTAACCCTCACCAAGCGCCCAGGTGGTGCGCGCGAGCCAGAAGGACGCAGCGCTGTCGGAGGGGTCGGGCTGCTCGACCGGGATGGCGCTCGGGTGCAGCGTGCCGTCGGCCTGCATCCAGAGCACGACATTGCCGGCGTTGGGCCCGTTTGTCGTCTGAAGGTAGGTCAGGCCCCGCAGCATCTCGTAGGCCGCCTTGCGGCTGCTCGCCGCGCCGGTGAGCTTCCAGTGCCGCAGGTAGACGACGGATGCCCGCGCGATGTCGTCGGCGTTGAAGGCGCCCTGGCCGTATGTGTTGGTGGCCGCGTCGTACTGACCGCCACCGACGTGCCGGAAAGACCCGTCAGCGTTCGGCTCGGCGTAGGTCCACAGCACCTTGATGCTCGGCTTCTGGTCAAGCCGGTAGGTCGTGTGGCCGGCCTGGGCAGGCGGTGTGACCTGAGCCCCCAGCCAGTCGAGGTGTGCCAGGTTGGTGAGTGGCTGGGCGCCAGTGGTGCTGGCGGACGACGATGGTGCGGCCGTGGAGGCCGCGGCGCCCGCGGATGACGGGCCGGCGATCGACGTGCCGACCAACAGGGTCAGGCCGGCTGCGAGCGCGGTGAACGTTCGGCGATGGGTCATGGGATGCTCCCTGAGCTTGATGGTGCGGATCGATGGTCCGGTTCGATGGTGCGGGGGAAGCTCAGGGTGCGGTGGTCCCGAGCCGGCCGTAGCGGTCTTCGAGCCGGACGACGTCCTCGCGCCATCCGGGGGCGGCGGTCGAGGCCTCCACCAGAACCGAGTCCTGCACGGCGCGCAGGCGGTGCAGCATGCCCGGGGTCACGTGCACGGAGTCCCCGGGGGACAGGGTCACCGCGCGCAACGTGTCGGCGTCGGGGCCGAGGTCGAGCTCGACCTGACCCGAGATCAGGGCGATCGTCTCGTCCTTCGCATGGTGGTACTGCAGCGAGAGCGACTGACCGGCAGTGATGTGGAGCAGCTTGCCGACGTACGAGCCCTCGACCAGCGCGAAGATCTCCTCGTGGCCCCAGGGCTTGGCGACGTGCTCGGACGGACGAATGGCTTGGTCACGCGGTGGTTGGGTCACGGTGTCCTTAATCGTCAGTGGAGGTGGCGGTGCGGTCTGACTCGGTGCGGTCCAGCCGGGCGACACCGATCTTGGCGTCGGCCATGCCGTAGAACACGTATCGCACGCCGTCGATGGTTTCGATGGCGGTCGGGAAGACGACGTTCGGGACGACGCCGGCGGTCTCGTCTGCAGTCTCAGGGGCCAGGATCGGCATCTCGGTGCGGGCGATCACCCGAGAGGGGTCGTCGGCATCGAGCAGCATCGCCCCGGCGGCGTACTCCACCTTCTGGGTGGTCGGGTCGAAGCCGGCGGGGATGTG
>JBDTMW010000223.1:0-4330 GCA_039934065.1 Actinomycetota bacterium
CAACCCGGCCGCCAAGATGCAGAAGAACATGATCTATCTGATGCCGTTGATGTTCGTCTTCTCGGGCGTCACCTTCGCCATCGGCGTCCTGCTCTACTGGCTGACCACCAACCTCTGGACGATGGGCCAGCAGTTCTACACCATTCGGCGGATGCCGGCGCCTGGGTCACCGGCGGAGAAGGCCCTTGAAGAGCGCAGGCTCAAGAGCGGTAAGGCACACACGAAGTTCACCATCCCCGGCCTGAACCACGAGCCTGAGGACGACGTGGTCCCTGAGAGCCCCCCTGAGGTCGTCAAACCGGTATCGGGTCAGCGTCAGCAGCCCAAGCGCAAGAAGCGGGTCAAACCCACGGCACCAGCCGATGGCGGTACCAGCCCGACCAACAAGCCAGGCCCGGCACAGAAGCCGGTCATCAGACCGATTCCAGCTACAGACGACGACGTCTGACGGCGGTCCTCGCGGTCAGCTGCCGTGACTACCGCACACTGTCAAGTGCCGTCCTCGGCTGCTGTCCTTCGCACCCAGGCATCGTGGCGAAGAACGGCGTCGTCTTCGTGCCGAGAGCGGCCAGCCACGTGAGTTGCGCCCGCCAGTTCCATCCGCAGGTCGAAAAGAGCATCCGATGATCCCCACGATCACAGTCCTCGTCGTCGCCTTGCTGGGTACGCTTCGCCAATGATCGCGCAGGAGCGCATCCTCAGCCGCAAGACCGTCCTCGGTTACGCCGTGGGTTCGCTCGGCACGGGCGGATTCGCAACGCTGCCGGGGCTGGTGCTGGTCTATTACCTGACCGACACCTTGGGAGTTGCGGCGCTGCTGGCCGGCAGCATAGTGACCGTCGCCAAGATCTGGGACGTCATCATCGACCCGGTCATCGGCGGACGCAGCGACCGCAGCATGGCGGTGACCCGGTCGAGGCGTCGGTTCATGGTGCTTGGCGGCGCGCTGATTCCGGTGTTCTTCATCCTGACCTTCGCCGTGCCTGCAGGGCTCGACCCGGTCGTGTCCGGACTCTGGGTCTTTCTGGCGTTCCTCCTCACGGCAACAGCTTTCAGCCTTTTCCAGGTGCCGTACATCGCCCTGCCGGCCGAGCTGGTCAGCGGATACGACCAGCGGACCAGGCTGATCACGTGGCGGGTGGTCGTGCTCACCGTCGCCATCCTGCTCTTCGGCGCCGGTGGCCCGGCGCTGCGTCGGGTCGGCGGCAGCGGGCACTCCGGCTACCTGCTGATGGCGATCGTCGCCGGGCTGGTGATCGGGGCCGGGATGCTCGCGTCCAGCACGATCGCCCCGCGCAACGTCATGGTGCCAGCCGACGCACCACGGATCTCGATTGCGCAGAACTACGCTGCCGGCATCCGTGCACTCAAGGGCAGCCGGCCATTCCGCACCCTGATGCTCACCTTCCTGTTGCAGGGGCTCGCGACGGGCCTCATGCTGGCCGGCGCGCAATACGTGGCGACGTGGGTGCTGCACAGCGAAGATGCCGTGACCCTCCTCTTTCTCGCGCTGATCGCGCCTGCCCTCGTCTTCGCGCCGGTGTGGGGCATCGTCGCCCGCCGCATTGGCAAGGAACGCGCCTTCGTCATCGCCAGCATCCTGTACGGCTGTGCGGCCCTCTTCCTGATCGGCATGCTCTGGGGGGCCGGGGACTGGGTCTACCTGCCCGTCGCTGTCGCCGGAGCGGCCTATGCGGGGATGCAGTCACTGCCGTTGGCGATGCTCCCGGATGTGATCTCACACCATGCCGCCGAGCACGGGGACGGCCATGCCGGGACGTTCAGCGGTGTCTGGACGGCGGGTGAGACCACCGGCATGGCGCTTGGCGCGACCGTGTTGACGATCGTGCTGGCGGTGAGCGGCTACGCGCAGTCGACGGCCGGTAGGACGGTGACACAGACCCCCGAGGCGATCGCCGGGATCGTCGTCAGCTTCAGCATCGTCCCCGCCGCCATCATGGCGTTCAGTCTGATCCCGCTGGCCCGATACCGACTGCGCAAGCACCACATCGATGGTGTGGCATGACGTCGTTCGCGGCCGAGCCCGCCGACATTCTCGCCCGCCTGGCCGCCCTGCGCGAAGCCGACGCCCCGACCCACGGCGGTCACGTCATGTCATATGTCTACGACTCCGGCCTGGCGGAGCTGGACGAGCTCGCGGCGGCGGCGATCCGCATGATGCAGCCGGTCAACGGTCTGGACCCGACGACGTTCACGTCGGTCGCCGCGCTGGAGCGCGAAGTCCTGGGGTTCGCCCGCACAATCCTGCACGGGGACTCGGAGGTCGTGGGCACGGTCACGAGCGGCGGCACCGAGAGCTGCCTGCTGGCGGTCAAGACCGCCCGCGACAACTGGGTGGCTGCCGGCGGGCGCGGGGTGCCGCGGTTGCTCGCTCCGGTGACGGTGCATGCCGCGTTCCACAAGGCGGTGCACTATTTCGGGCTGGACATCGACCTGGTCCCAGTCGATGCGGTCACCGGTACCGTCCGAGCGGGTGACCTGATCGGACGGCTCGGCGACGACGTCGCTGTCGTGGTGGTCTCTGCGCCCTGTTACCCGTTCGCCGTGCTGGACCCGGTCGGGGAGATCGCAGCGGCATGCCTCGCACACGGTACCCACTGCCATGTCGACGCGTGCGTCGGCGGCTGGGTACTGCCGTGGGTCGGCGGTCTACCCGCATGGGACTTCCGCGTTCCGGGCGTGACCAGCCTGAGCGCCGACCTGCACAAGTACGGCTACGCACCCAAGGGGGCATCAGCCCTCCTGCAGCGAGGGCGCGACCGTCAGCGCTCGCAATACTTCGCGACCACCGGCTGGCCGGGCTATCCCGTGGTCAACCCGACCATGCTCGGCTCGAAGTCTGCCGGGGCGCTGGCTGCGGCGTGGGCGATCATCCAAGCGCTCGGCATGGACGGATTCGCGGCTCTCGCCGCTTCCTGCCAGCGGTCGACGGATGCGCTGGTCCGGCTGGTCTCCTCGATCGACGGGTTGCGCGTGGTCGGCTCGCCGGTGGGACCGCTGTTCTCCGCTGCCGTCGATGACGCAGTGCCAGCCGAGCGGCAGGTCGACCCCCACCACTGGGCCGACCAGGTGCGCGCGCACGGCTGGCTTCTGCAGCTGCAACCCGGGCTCGCCCAGTACGACGGCACGCGCCTGCCGCACACCACGCACCTGACGATCACACCGGTCACCGAACGGGTGCTCGACGAGCTCTCGGACGCGCTGGTGAGGGCTGCCGACGAGGTGCGCGGCATACCGGCCGTGTCCGCATCGCAGGTGCTCGCGGCGCTCCCCATCGAGACTCTGGCCGGGTTGTCGTCCCCGGATGCCCCACCGCTGAACTCGGATACCGCGTTCTCCCTGCTCGCCCGGATCGGCCTCGTCCATCCCTCAGAAGCGGGCGCCCCACTGCCGGAACGGATGGCACCGTTCCTAGCGCTGGTGGAGGCGCTGCCCGCCCCGTTGACCGAGCGACTGCTCACGGAACTTCTCGCCCGGCTGGTCGAGCCCGGGTAGCATCCGCGAGCAACAGGGACCGAACCCTCCCACCGCCTGACCACTGGGCAGGCACCCTTCGGCATGTCCGACGCCGACACCCCGGAAAGCCCGGAAATCAGGGAACTGTTTCCCGTATCTCGGGGAAGACCCCTCGGTGGAGCTGAGAGGACTCGAACCCCTGACCCCCTCGTTGCGAACTCCGGGCATGGCGTTCGCTCCGGCTCATTTGAGCACGAATCGGTGCGCTCGAAAGCATGGAAGCCCGCGATCCTTGGGTTCTATCGGTGATTCTCGCGTCCCGGCTCGCTATTCACCGACCGTGCCGTCGATCGCTTCGCGGAGAAAGTCTGCGTGGCCGGCGTGGCGGGCGGTCTCCTCGATGAGGTGCAGCAGCACCCACCGCAGCGAGAAGTGGCTCTCGTCGCGCAGCGCCCTGACCGACCGCTCATCCAAGCCTGTCACGTTGGACACGACGTGCCGGCTCCGGTCGCAGGCTTCACGATAGCGACTCTGCAGCTGCTCCGGCTCGAGGTGGGCCGCAGTGCGGAACTCCCAGTTCGGATCGGAATCCCAGTCGACGCTGGCCCACGGCTCGCGATCGGGCAGGCCAGCGAAGCGCGCCCCCATCCAGTCCTCTTCCACCAATGACAGGTGGTAGAGCAGGCCGCCGAGTGTGAGCTCCGACGGGGGGTGCTTCTGCGCCAGCTGCTCTCTGGTCAGGCCGTCGGTCTTCCTCAACATCGTCTCGCGTTGGTAATCGAGGTACTGCGCGAGCATGCCCAACTCAGAACCATCGGGATCGGGATCGATTCGCATCGGCTCATCCTTGCAG
>JBDTMW010000224.1:0-4285 GCA_039934065.1 Actinomycetota bacterium
CCTCACCCGGCGTGACCGCCTGGCCGATGTCGAGAAGGGCCTGAAGGCGGCAGCATCGGCCGGGCTGACCCCGGTCAAGGTCAACGCCGTCGCCATGCGGGGCGTCAACGACCACAGCGCCGCCGACGTCCTGCAGTGGTGCCTCGACCGCGACTACGAGCTGCGGTTCATCGAACAGATGCCGCTGGACGCCCAGCACGCCTGGCAGCGAGATCTGATGGTCACCGCCGACGAGATCCGCAGTCAGCTGTCTGACCGGTTCACCCTGACCCCGATGCCGGACAAGACCCGCGGGAGTGCGCCCGCCGAGCTCTATCTGGTTGACGGAGGGCCTGCGACCGTCGGGATCATCGCCAGCGTCTCGGCACCGTTCTGCGCCGCCTGCGACCGGGTCCGGCTGACCGCGGACGGCCAGGTCCGCAACTGCCTGTTCGCCAAGGGTGAGGTGGACCTGCGGGGCCCCTTGCGCGAGGGTGCCTCAGATGCCGAGCTGGCGCACCTGATCCAGGCTGAGATGTGGCGCAAGGCCAAGGGCCACGGAATTGGCAAGCCTGACTTCGTCCAGCCTGTCCGGCCGATGTCGGCCATCGGCGGCTGAGGGCTACGCACGGGTGCCGACGAGGTCAGCCGAGCTGGTCTGAGCCTGCCTCTGAGCCTGCCGCTGAGCCGGTGTCAACGCTGAGCTCGGACAACGGGACTGCGTCCTTCAGGAAGCCTCGTTTGGCCAGGAAGTCTGAGAGCGAGTCAGCGTGTTCGTCGCAGGCCAGCCAGGTCTTGCGCCGCTCGGGCGTGTGTAGCTTGGGGTTGTTCCACAAGAGGCCGTAGGCGGCGTCAGCGCGGCAGCCCTTGGCGCTGCAGCGGGGGCTCTTGGTGCGGGTCACGCTGGGGTCATTCTGGTCGTTCCTCGTCCGTAACGGGAGGTGCGAGCTGTGCCGGCTTGGCCGTGCTCGGCGGTACCTCTCCACGGTACGTGCTCCGCACGGACCTCGTGGCATTGGCCATCACGACGGCGATGTACGGCAGAACCACCGCGGCGACCACCAGGATCCAGCCGACGATCGCCCAGTGCAACACGGCGATGGCGACGACCGCGAGAATGAAACACCCAGTGCGGATGCCCATCGACACCAGATAGCGACGCATCCGGGCGTCCTGGTCATCTCGGAGCGAGGCGGGCAGCCCTGTTACTGCGAATACCCGCGGGGGAGGGGAACCGCGCTTTCTCACCCTGCAACGATATCGGGCATGCGGCGTACCCGTGGGTAGTCGGCTAACGTCCCGAGTGCTCGCCTGCCGAACAGAATGTGCCCGACAGAATGAATGTGCCCGAACCGAATGAGTGCGCCCGAACAACAGGCGCACCCGTTGACCGACTTTGTCCGACCCTGACCTGCTGGAGGACCTGATGGCTGACCCTCGGAACGTGTTGATCACGGGAGGCAACCGCGGCATCGGCCTGACGATCGCCCGTGCCTTCCAGGAGGCTGGCGACAATGTCGTGATCACCCACCGATCCGGTGAGCCTCCCGAGGGTCTGGCCGGCGTGATCTGTGACGTGACCGACAGCAGCTCGGTGGATGCTGCGTTCTCAGCCGCCGAGGACAAGCTCGGGGGGCCGATCGAGGTGCTCGTGGCGAACGCAGGCATCACCCGTGACGGGCTGCTGATGCGGATGAGCGACGAGGACTTCGACGCGGTGATCGACACCAACCTGGCCGGTGCCTTTCGCTGCGCGCGGCGTGCCAGCAAGGGCATGATCAAGCAGCGCAGGGGTCGCATCGTCTTCATCTCGAGCGTGGTCGGGCTCTACGGTTCGGCAGGGCAGACGAACTACTCGGCGAGCAAGTCAGCCCTGGTGGGCCTGGCGCGCTCGATCTCGCGTGAGCTTGGTGGGCGCGGGATCACCGCCAACGTCGTCGCCCCGGGCTTTGTCGAGACCGACATGACCGCCGAGCTTCCGGAGGATCTCAAGAAGACGTACCTCGCAGGCATCCCCGCGGGCCGATTCGCACTTTCGCATGAAGTCGCTGCAGCCGTTAGATTCATCGCGTCGGCGGACGCGGCGTACATCACTGGTGCCGTCATCCCGGTCGACGGCGGCCTTGGTATGGGTCACTGAACTCGCAGGCTGCTGAACTGAGCACCCACGGAAGGACAGCGCATGTTGTTGGACGGCAAGAAGCTTCTGATCACGGGTGTTCTCATGGACTCCTCGATCGCTTTTCACGTAGCCAAGCTGGCACAGGAGCAGGGCGCCGAGGTGGTGCTGACCTCGTTCGGGCGTGCCATGAAGATCACCCAGGCGATTGCCAGGCGACTGCCGTCGACGCCGCCGGTCATCGAGCTGGACGTGACCAACCCGGAGCACATCGACACCCTGGCTGAGAGGCTAGGCGAGCACGTCGACCGCCTCGATGGCGTGCTTCACTCGATCGGCTTCGCGCCACAGGGCGCATTCAACTTCCTCGAGGCCTCCTGGGAGGACGTCGGGACGGCGCTGCATGCGTCGGCATACTCCCTCAAGGCGCTTGCGGTCGGCGCGCTTCCGTTGATGTCACACGGCGGCAGCATCGTCGGACTCACCTTCGATGCGAAGTACGCATGGCCGGTGTACGACTGGATGGGTGTGGCCAAGTCTGCGTTCGAGTCGACCAGCCGTTACTGTGCCCGCGATCTCGGTCCCAAAGGCGTGCGGGTGAACCTCGTGGCGGCCGGCCCGATCAAGACCACGGCAGCCAAGTCCGTTCCCGGGTTCAAGGCCCTCGAACAGGCCTGGAGCGAACGTTCCCCTCTGGGCTGGGACGTCAATGACGCGGTGCCCACGGCGAAGGCTTGCGTTGCACTGTTGTCCGACTGGTTCCCTGCCACCACAGGCGAGATAGTCCACGTCGACGGCGGCTTTCACGCGATGGGTCAATAACCGGCATGACCACGGCTCCTCGTGTGACTGTCACCGAGGTCAGGGTGCTGGAGGGGCCCAACCTGTACTTCACCCGCCCCGCGATCAAGATCATCGCGGACTGCCCCGGCTTCCTGAGTGCGGACGAGAGAACGCTTCGCGCCATCGCCAAGCGGCTGGGAATGCGTGGCGTCCGTCCCGGGGCTCCCGATTCGGAGCAGCGCCAGCGCGCGGTCATGAGACTGGTTGCCCAGGTCGTACGCCGGATCGCCACTGAGTCGGGAACGACCCGGCTCGGCATCAGGGTGCGCACTGGTGGCTCACGGAACGAGGTGGTCGTTGCCTTCCCGTGGAGGTGGAGGGGTCGAGGTCTGGCGCTGGGGGAGTCGCTGGGTCCGGCCTTGAGCGCGCTGATCGACCCTGAGGAGGCCGTCCACGAGGGCGCCCTCAGCGCCGCGATCGCGGCTGTCACCGCTGCCGAGAAGGGCGCGGTTCCACAGGTGGTCAGGCCCAGGATCCCGGTCGCCTCGGTGACCGGTACCAACGGCAAGACGACGACGACACGCCTTCTCGGGCACATTGGTATGACGGCCGGGCTGGTCACCGCGTGGAGCTCCACGGACGGGGTGGTGGTCCAGGGCGAGACGGTGGAGCCGGGCGACTACTCCGGACCGGCGGGTGGCCGCATGGTCCTTGAGACTCCGGGCGTCCAGCTCGGCATTCTCGAGACGGCGCGCGGCGGCATCCTCCTGAAGGGTGTCGGTATCTCCGCCAACGACGTCAGCGTGGTCACCAACGTCTCCGCCGACCACCTCGGGCTCCAGGGCATCGACACTGTTGACCAGCTGGCCGAGGTCAAGGCGGTGGTCACCAAGATCACCAAGCCAACCGGCTGGGTGGTGCTCAACGGCGACGACCCGCGGGTCTGGGCGATGCGAGCGGGCATCAGGGCCCGACCCTGGGTGTTCAGCCTCGACCCCGACTCGCCGGCCCTGCGTGAGTCCTTCAACCTCGGCGGGCGCGCCATCACGGTCCTCGACGGCGACGTCGTCGTGCTGCGGGCCAACAGTGACCCTGACCATCTCGCACCGATCGTGGATGTGCCTGTGACGTTGTCGGGCCTCTCGGAGCACAACATCGCGAACGCCCTCGCAGCCACCGCAGCTGCACTTGGCCTCGGTCTGCCACGAGAGGCGGTGGTCAAGGGGCTCCGCACCTTTACGCCCGACCCCCAGCACAATCCCGGCCGGATGAACGTGTACTCGCTCCCGACTGAGGGGGGTGGCAGGACGACGGTCATCCTCGACCTCGCGCACAACGAGGCGGGCCTTGAGGCGCTGCTGCGAGTGGCCGAGGGCCTTCGACCGCCCGGGTCTTCGGTCCACC
>JBDTMW010000225.1:0-4272 GCA_039934065.1 Actinomycetota bacterium
CTAGTGCCGCGACGCGTTAATTCGTCTGGGGGCTGATCCAGGCGGTTGGGTCGGCGAGGTAGAGGCCGAGGGCGCAGTCGAGTGCTTCTTCGGGGGTGCCGGTGAAGTGGCCGTTGGGCAGCAGCGTTTCCTCGTAGGTTTCGCTGCTGGCCTGGTAGAGGGCGAAGTCCCAGTCGGCCTCTGAGCCGTAGAAGTGCAACCGGCACAGTTTGAGCTCTTCGTCGTCGGCCAGGAAGGCATTGACGTAGCCGTAGCCGCCGTGCCAGCGGATCGTTACTTCCTCCAGTTGGGGCCAGCGCCTGGACGCGTAGTGGTCCAGGCGGCCAACGACGAGTTCTTTCAGGCGGGCAGAGGGTACCGGCATAGGTCCATAGTCGCCGATGAACACCCCGCGGCGTGTCCCCGCCTGCGGGTGGTCCTTCTTGGAAAGGATCGTGCTCCCCGAGATGAAGGAGCAGCAATGGCAGGCACTGACAGGGCCCTGATCGTCACACTCGGCGAGCGGCGCAGGCTGCGGCTGGAGGCAAGGGTAGCCCGCCCAACGAGTCCGCAGCGGGTGGTGCTGAGGGCGAAGATCGTGCTGGCCGCCTGGCGTGGCCGCTCCAATGCGGTGATCGCCCGTGAGCTGGGTATCAGCGTGGACACGGTCCGTAAATGGCGGGGCCGGTTTGTCCGCGAGGGGATGCCAGGGCTGGAGGACCGGCCCCGCCCCGGCCGGCCGGCACTGTATGACCTGGACGCGCACCTACTCATCGTCGCGACCGTCACCGGCCAGGCACCCCTGGTCGACTCACACTGGACCCACCGGCTGCTCGCCCACCACCTCACGGGCCCGCTGGGTATCTCGGCCTCCCAGATCGGGCGGATCCTGGCCTCACTGGACCTGAAACCGCACCGGGTCCGGGGCTGGCTGAACCGCCCCGACGACCCCGCGTTCGTCGCCAAGGCCCAGGCGGTGTGTGCCCTGTACCTACAGCCCCCACCAGCCGATGTGGTGTTGTTCAGCGTCGACGAGAAGACCGCGATGCAGGCAAGGAGCCGTAAACGGGCCACCCGGGCGCTGCGCCGCGGTCGCCCAGAGCTACGCGAGTTCGAGTACGTCCGGCACGGCACCGCCTCGCTCCTGGCCGCGATGAACGTCACCGACGGCACCATCCATCCCAAGATCATCGTCCGCAACAATTCCGCGACCTTCATCGAGTTCCTCACCGACCTGGCCGCGCCCGTGGACCCCGGCAAGAAGATCCACCTCATCCTGGACAACGGCTCCAGCCACACCTCCAAGGAAACGAGGCTCTGGCTCACTGAGCATCCCCGCTTCAGCGTGACCTACACACCCGTTCACGCCAGCTGGTTGAACATGGTGGAGATCTTCTTCTCGATCTTGGCCCGCCGGGTACTGCGCCGCGGCGACTTCGCCACCCGTCAGGACCTGATCGACAAAATCCTTGCCTTCATCGCCAACTACAACCAGAGCGCGAAACCCTTCCGCTGGACCTACGACGCGAAACTCCTGCGCGCAGCATGACCCCCGACGGATTAACGCGGCGCTGCACTAGCGCAGGCCTGACCTGGCGCGAGACTCGACGGTGATGTTCACCGAGCCGCCGAATGCCGCGAGGACCGAAGCTGCGATCGGGATGTCGACCGTGCCCCGCAACCTGATCACCGCGGTCTGGCCATCCGGGCTGCCGGTGCCGTCGGTCAGAGTCCACGCCGAGATGCCGTGCGGTCGGGGCTGCGCTGCGAGGTACTGCGCCGCCGACTGACGCACCGAGCCGTCGGTGACCGGGACCGCGGACTGCAGGCCTCCCTGGTATGCCGAACCGCTGTCGAGCGCGTCGGAGGCATCCAGGGCGGCACTGTCTGCGGTATCCAGCAGTCGGGCACGGGACAGCTGGACCGCAGTCACGTCAACGCCGCCGATGATGAGCATCAGCGCGATGATGGTGAATCCGAGGACGAGCAGGCTGATCTGTCCCTGCTCGGACCGCTCGCGGTCGGATTCGTACCGACGGGTGACCATGCCCGCCAGGCGACTGCGCCGGCCCGCCACCCTCTCCATCACCGCCATCACCGCCATCACCGTCCACCGAACCGGTCGACGGTGACAACGTGGCTAGCCTCCACTGGCACCTGCATCGGCACGATCCCGGAGAAGAACGCCGGGACCAGAGGCATCGGCACCGAGACCGTGGCGGTGACCCTGACCCGACCGTCGGGACGCAGACAGGGCGCGCCGTCACAGCTGATCTTGATCGTCCCCTCCTGCTCGAAGCCCTGGTCGGCAAAGGCCAGCCCCGCAGCCGCCAGCGCCCGAGCCGGCGCCTGCGCCGGCACCGGGGCGGTGACGTAGGCACGGCCTGCCTCCCGGGCGGCCGCGCTCACGCCATAGGCACCGGCCTGCAGACGGCCAAGCACCATGACGAGGTAGAACAGCGGGACCATCATCAGCACGGCGAGGAAGACGAACTCGACGATGGCGCTGCCTGACTGAGCCCCGCAGCTCGCGTACCCGATCTGAGAGATCCGGGCCCGTAGCCGGGAGGTCATCCGGCGGGGCAGCGCCGCCAGGGCGGTCATTGCCGCTCCGAGAAGGCCCGGGCCTGAATGGAGAGAACCCGGTCGGGCCCGAGCGGGCCCAGGACCGGCAACGGCGCCACGATGCGAACCTGCACCACGGCCATCCCGTTGACCGTGGTGTCCACCGCTGACACGCTGTCGGCATACCGGCTGGGGAGGCTGGCCCTGATCAGCTGGCTCGCCCGGACCACGCCATCCTGCGGGGTGGCATCCGCACGAGCCCCGTAGCGGGCACCTTCGGAGGCGCACGAGATCAGGGTGTTGCGAATGTGCAGCGCCAGACCGAGCTGGAAGACGGCAACGAACAGCAGGCTCAACAGCCCGGACACCATGGCAAAGTCCGCCGCGGCGGACCCGGACTCATGGTCTCTCTGCACGCCCGATGGCCTCCGGAAGAGACCGGCGGACAACGTCGCGAGGCGATGGGTCATCAGCGCAGAGCAACCGGCTACGGGCCGGTGACACTGTTCATCGCCCTGGTGAACAGGGCCGTCAGCTGAGTGGCGGCCAACGACCACAGGATGGTGACCAGGCCTGCAGTCATCAGCGTGATCAGCACCCAGCCGGGAACGTCGCCGCGCTCGCGGTCGGCACGCCGTTCGAGCCGGCCGAGGAGGCGATGGGATGCGACGGTGATGCTGGCTGCGACGTTGGCCGTCAGCGACTGGAACGACTGGATGTGATTCATGTGGATCCCTTGGGTGGTGGTTACGGACGGTTGTGAATGAGGGTCAGATCGAGAACTTCAGCAGGGCGACGCCGGGATAGATCGCGAACAGCACGGTGACCGGAAGCACCAGGAAAACCACCGGAACCATCATCGCGATCTCCTTCTTGCCGCCCTCCTCCATCACCGCGCGACGACCGGCTTCACGGACGTCCTGGGCCTGCGAGCGCAGTACGTCTGCCAGCGGTGTGCCTCGTTCGACCGCGACGACGATCCCGTCGACGAACCGGGCCAGGCTCACCAACCCGGTCCGGTCGGCCAGGCCCTGGAGGGCGGTCGGCAGGTTGGCGCCGGCGCGGGCATCGGAGAGGCACTGGCGCAGCTCGGCCGCCAGCTCTCCCTGCGAGAGCCGGCACACCCGCTCGAGAGCCCCGGTGGCTCCCTCACCGGCCCCAACAGCCAAGGCCAGCAGCTCGGCAACGGTGGGGAACTCGGCGAGCATCTGCTGCTCACGCCTGTTGGCCGACCTGGTCAGCATCTGGTCCCGAGCCACGATGCCGACGCCCACGGCACAGAAGACCAGCAGCACCAACGGGATGGCCGAGGTGCCCTTGCTGAACCACATGAAGGTGGCCAGGACCAGCCCGATCACCCCACCCCCCACGCCCCACACGACCTGCTCCGCGCGGAAGCTCTCAACATCGGGGCGCAGGCCGGCGCGTTGCATCCTGCGCCTGACGGACGTGGCGCCGCCCAGCAGCCGCTCGACGCCCCGACCGAGGTCACGGATCCCCGGGCGCAGGATCAGCAACAGCCCCGGACCGCTGCTGTCGCGGCGAACGGCCAGGAGTCGCGACGGCCGGGCGGTGTCGCGCAGGTATGGCGCCAGGCGGGCTTCCAGCCCGGGGCGCCGGTTGGCCGGAAGACCCACGAAGACCAGCAGGCAACCGGCGGCGAGCATCGCCCCGAGTCCGGCCCCGAGCCAGGACCACCCTCCCCCGATCAGCTGAGCGTGCGCCAAC
>JBDTMW010000226.1:0-4258 GCA_039934065.1 Actinomycetota bacterium
CAACCGACAACCCGCTGGTGCCTGCACTACAGAACAACCTGCTGCTGACCATCCATGTCGCGGTGGCGATCGTCGCCTACGGCGCGTTCTCGATCTCGTTTGCGGCGGCCGCGCTCTACCTGACCCAGCCCGACGAGGGTCGGTCGGGATGGCCCAAGCCCGCACTTTTGGACGAGATCGGCTACCGCGCGGTCATCATCGGCTTCCCGCTGCTGACCATGACCGTTGTCCTGGGCGCGGTCTGGGCCGAGATCGCGTGGGGAACCTACTGGAGCTGGGACCCCAAGGAGACGGCCTCACTGCTCACCTGGCTCATCTACGGCGCCTACCTTCACGCAAGGGTGGCCCGCGGCTGGGTCGGACGTCGCGCTGCCTGGCTGCTCGTGGCCGGATTCGCCTCCGTAATCCTCACCTTCTTCGGCAACCTCTTCTTCGGCGGACTGCACAGCTACGGCAAGTCCTCCTAGCACTACGGCGAGCACTGCACCTCCACACCGACAGGTGCAACAAGAAACTGAAGTAAGGAAACACCCCCTCATGAGTCCACTACCCACAGTCGCCAAGCCGAAGACGTGGCAGCAGCGCCTCCGCGAGAGCCGACTCGGTACTCTGCTCGTCCTGGCAGTGACCGCCGTCATTGTGATGGGCGGGGTGTATCTGGTGAACCGTCCGACTGCGTCCGCGTCGGGTCTGCAGGCCATCGCCCTGTCGGGGCCGACCAAAGGTGCCCCGCCCAAGATCGGCAGCCCCGCTCAGGACTTCACTGCCACAACTGTTGACGGCGAGAAGATCTCGCTGAGCTCTTACAAGGGACAGGCGGTGTGGCTGACGTTCGGCGCGACCTGGTGTGCCGCATGCGTCGCAGAGGCGCCGGACGTCCAGGCCGCGTCTGAGAAGTTCAAGGCCAAGGGCGTCGTGGTCCTGGCGATCTTCATCCGCGAGGACTCCGCGACGGTGAGCGACTATGCCAACCGCGTCGGGCTGACCTACCCGATGGTGGCCGACCCCGACACGCGCATCGCCTCGGCCTACCGGGTCTACGGGATCCCAGCCCACTTCTTCATCGACAAGTCAGGCATCCTTCGATCGGTCAGGACCGGTGGCCTCAGCCCCGAACAGATGGCCGCCGCCCTGACGGAGATCAGCAAGTAGCCGAGTCGCCTTGCACGGCTCATCAATGCCGGCCATGGATCGGCATGAAGGCCAAGAACTTTGGCAAATCTTCATTGAACTACAGCCGAAACCCTCACCTGTCTGATGGACAGTCGTGGTTGACCCAAGCAGGGATACCCCCGGATGGGGGAGACATGACGCGAACTGAGTGGAGCAACGACATGAGCAGAAAAGGACAGCGTGAAAGCGCGCGAACCGCTCGACTTGAAGCGGTCCGGAGGGAGCAGCGCCAGAGCGAACGCCGGCGCAAGGGCCTTGTCGTGGCCGCGTCGGTGGCGGTGGTCGCTCTGGTGAGCGGTGGGGCCTGGGGCGTCATCGGAAACAGCGGCTCAGCGTCGTCCACGCAGGGCAAGGTCCCTGTGACCAGTCTGCAGACCTACCCCGGACTGGCCCAAGACCATGTGACCGGCGTTGTGACCTACCCCCAGACGCCTCCCGTCGGGGGCAAACATTCGGCCATCTGGCAGAACTGCGGCGTGTACTCCGCGCCGGTGCAGAACGAGAATGCGGTGCACTCCCTTGAACACGGCGCCATGTGGATCACCTATCGCCCAGACCTGCCGGCCTCCGAGATCGCCACGATCGTTGGCGACACGTCCGGAGAGCCCTATGCACTGGTCAGTCCTTATCCCGGGTTACCAGCTCCCATCGTCGCGTCCGCATGGGGAGTGCAGCTCAAGCTCAGCTCCGCCAGCGACCCCCGGCTGAAGTCCTTCGTCGAAACGTACAAGTCGGGCAGTCGCGCACCCGAACCCGGTGGGGAGTGCACAGGTGGCGCCGGCACCCCGAATGTATGAGCGTGTTTGAGCGGGAAGTCTGTCGGCCCGGCTGGCGTCCTGACCGGAACATCACCGCAAGGCCGCCGGCTCAAAACTGAACCCCGGTCAGGCTCCTTGGCAGCAGCCGCCGGCACCATTTGCCTGGGTACTGACGCTGGCCAAAGCCAGGTCATGCCTGCCTGCATCGCCATGGCCACCTGTACCACCGCAGCAAGATCCGGACTTCGCCAGATCTGCCACGACCTCGTAGGTCGTGGCGGATGGCCCGTCGGGGAGGAGCTCACCGAGCTGCGCGTGTACGTGCGAGGCCGCCTCGGTGGCGTGCATGGCGGCGAACGACTCGGCGCTGTCGTGCTCAACCAGCGCCGTGTAACTGCCATCGGCGGCGCGCAGTAGTCGGCGTCCCCGTAGCCCGTCGACCTCGCGGAGCTGGTCGTTGGACCCGGCGAACCACGCCCGGAACTCGGCATCGCGATCAGTGGGGACCTCAGGGAACCGGGCGATTGCGATGAACATGCGTTCCTCCGTCAGTTGATGCTCAGGGGTACAGCGGTGCAGCGCACCACCGGTTCCACCCGGCCAGCGGCCAAGCGGGGCGCTTCCAAGCCTCCTGCGCCAACCCATGCCGGACTGTCGCGGTTCCATGAAGATGCCATGAAGATGTGGCCGTTTGGGCCCAGCGGATGGCGGACTTCATCAGACGTTGACGGTTTCCCTGGGGCGTTCTTCACCGTGATGATCCACGGTTGGCCCAGGACGCAGGACCAGATGGGTCACCCACCCCGACTGCGCCCGCGAACTGACGGAGAGATACGTGCGGCCGGTCCTGTTCTCGATCTTTGGCTTCGACATCCAGTCATACGGGGTCAGCAAGGCCCTAGCCGCCCTGATCGCCGCCTTCATGCTCGCCCGCGCCTTCGAACGGCTGAGCCTCAAACGGGACTCGGCCTACTCACTGGTGATGTGGGCGACAATCTGGGGCTTCGTCGGCGCCAAGATCTACTACCTGCTCGAGCACCTGCCGACGCTGACGGTGCACGACCTTGGCGGGATGGGCTTCACCTGGTACGGCGGACTCATCGGCGGCGTGGTCGCCGCCCTGGTAATCGTGCACCGCCACCAGCTCCCGCTCGGCGCGGTCGCGGGCGCCGCCGCGGTCCCACTCACACTTGCCTACGGCATCGGCAGGCTCGGCTGCCTCCTCTCCGGCGACGGCACCTACGGCAAACCCACCTCCGTGCCCTGGGCCATGACCTTCCCCAACGGGGTCGTGCCCACCACTGTGCCTGTCCACCCCACCCCGTTGTACGAAGCGCTTGCCGCCGTCGTGATCGCAACGGTCCTCTGGGCGCTGGGCAAACGCTGGAACCCACCCGCCGTATTCGGCGCCTATCTCGCCCTGAGCGGGATCTCCCGGTTCCTCGTCGAGTTCTTGCGCATCAACGAGCCGGCCCTGCTCGGCCTGACCCAGCCCCAGATCTGGGCGCTCGCCAGCCTCATCACCGGCGTCGTCCTCATCGTTCGTACCCAGTACCTGAACCATCCGCAACCAGTAGCGGTCGGGGCCGGCGCCGACGAGCCATTGACCGCATCAACAACAGGAAGGCCATGACGATGAACACCAACATGCAAGGTCACAACCACGGCGGGAAGAACCATCTTCTCCAGATGCTGGGCATCGGCGGAGTCGTCCTCGTCGTCCTGCTGGCCGCTGGAACCTCTTTCCGGACGGCCTTGCCGTTCGCGATCTTGTTGGCATGCCCGCTGATGATGGGCGGGATGATGTTCATGATGATGCGAGGCCGCAACGACCACGGGCAAGACAACGACACCACCAGACAACCCGACCACGCCGAAGCCGCCGATCACCGCAACCACGATGCAGCTGAACCATGGCGGGACTCGCCCAACATCACCTCCCCTCAGCCGCCTGGAGTCAACGAGTCAGCGTCGAACTTCAACAAATCTTCATAAAACGATCATCAAATTCCACGGACCAACGTGTGAGGCTTTGACGTCGTCGGCCCTTGGGGCGGGCTCTCACTGAAAGGCCAGGCCCCGCATGGCAGAGCTGTCCCGTCGTCACGTCTTCCTCGGAGCCTTTGGGCTCGCCGGTCTCGCGGCGGTCACCGCGTGTGGGGGCACGACCGCCACGTCGGCCACCGCCGAGGCTGTACGCCGTGCCGAGGCGACGCGCCGCAGCACAGGCCAGCGCGTGGTCACCGCAAAACTGACGCCACGCGCGACCACCGTCGACCTCGGTGGTCCGGTGGTCAACACCTGGGCCTACGGCGACTCGGTGCCAG
>JBDTMW010000227.1:0-4244 GCA_039934065.1 Actinomycetota bacterium
CGGACGAACACCGAGATCGCGGGTCGCCTCGTCCTAAGCGACAAGACCGTCCGCAACCACATCACGAATCTCTTCGCAAAGCTCGGAGTCACCGACCGCCGGGATGCCATCTCGCTGGCGCGCGAAGCGGGCCTCGGAGTGCACAGTGGCTCGCTACCCTGGCAATGAGCTTTCCAGCACAGCGGTTATGTCGGAACGGCTCCCCCCGGCCCCGTCAGCCTCCAGCCTCGTCAGCCGAGTCTCTCGTCACTGCGGAGCGGCTCCACCTGGTCCGTCCGCGCGCTGTGATGCACCACGTCGGTGCGCCGCGCGGTGTTGGCAAGGACGAGCGAGATGACCAGCCCGGCGAGCCCCACCACCATGAGCACCACGCCCACTGTGGCCAGGCTGATCCCGCTGACCGATGTCGTCACCGCGTACTTCAGGATCGCCCCTATCGCGATCAGCACCAAACTGCCACCAATTCTCATTGTCCGGCTCCTCAGAAGGTTTGTTGAACCCGAGCAGGTTCCAACGTCTGCCATACCCGCACGGCCTCCAGCCAAACGTGAGCAACGGGCACGACTAACAACGGCAGGTCTGGGTATGAGACCGGGGTCGGGACGCCCAACAACAGACGTGTCGCCCTGTCAGCGCTCCGGCCTGTCAGCCTTGGATGTAGAGGGCGCTGGTCAGCCTTGGATGTAGAAGGCGCTGGTCTGCGAGACAGAAGGATCGGTCACGACTACGACCCCATCTTGGCCGGGCCCGCCCGCGGGCCCGCTCCGACAGGATGATCTCATCCAGCGCCATCGCCACCTCACGGGCGGATGGCCGGGCGCCGGGGTGGGTTGCCGTCATCGCCGTGAGCAGGCTGGTCCACTCCGGATCGACCCCGGCGGGGATGTCCGGGGCATGTAGCAGCCGGGCCAGGGCGCTCGTCAAGGGTGGTCCGGGAAATGAGCGAACCCCGGTGAGGCATTCCAGGAGTACGAGACCCAGCGAGTAGATATCGCTAGCTGGACCAAGGGACTCGCCCTTGGCCTGCTCCGGACTCAGGTAGGCCGCCGTCCCGACGACACTGCCATCACCGGCCAGCGGGGCCTCCATCATCACGGCGATGCCGAAGTCCGCCAGCTTGGCCCGCACCCTGGTGGCGTCATTGCGGTAGTCGAACATCATGATGTTCGCCGGCTTGACGTCGCGGTGGATCACACCGTGGTCGTGGACGTAGTCGAGCCCCCCCGCAATGTCGTAGCCGATCTGCGCGACGTCCAGCGGCGGCAACGGCCCCTGGGCGATCCGGTCTAAGAGGTTGGCGCCCTCGATGAGCTCCATGACCAGATAGATCTGCGGCTGCTGGGGGTCCTGCACATCGGAGCCGGCGTCGAACAAGATGACCAGGTTGTGATGGTTCAGGCGTGCGAGGACCCCGACCTCATCCTCGTCACGGCGCAGATCATCCGCATTCACCACTGGTGTCGCAATGAGCTTGACGGCGACGTCGCGGCCCAAGAACTCATCCCTGGCACGGTAAACGGTTCCCATCGAACCGCGCCCGATCTGCTCGCGGAGGCGATACCGGCCGCCGATGAGGTCCACGACGCCAATGCCGACTTTCTGGTCGATGATCTGCGCCTTGTCGATCTCCATCGGTCCCCTCCTTTGATCCCCCGGCATTGATGGGGCTGGACGACATCTACCCAGCTCTGCACGTTGGCAAACCCTCAGCCGACATCCATGGTCACTTTGTGGACGGGCACGCTGATTGCCGCCGTCCCGTGCCAGGCCGTGAAGTTGATGGAGGGGCCGGAGATGGCCAGCGGAACCTTGGTTTACCGAGCCGGTAGTTGGGGCAGAGGAGAACGAGGAGGTACACCCATGACTGACTTCATCCGGACGGGGCCGGGCGGCGCGGGACGTAATAACGGCGGGCCGGCGAGCGGTCGCCGCTTGCCGCCGCCGACGCCCGTCCAGACGGCCGTAGAAGGCCAGCCGTCAGGTGCTGCTGACGCGATGCCCTATGGACTCCGCATCGCGTCCGGGTACGCGTGGCGCCTCATCGTGATCGCCGTCGCGGTGTACCTGATCTTCGTTGTCCTAGCTCAGCTGACGTTCGTTGCCGTAGCCGTGTTCGTCGCGTTGGTCATCTCGGCATTGTTGCGTCCGTCGGTCGACCGCGTCGCCGTTGCACTGCCCCGCGGCCTGGCCGTTGTCGCAGTGCTGTTACTGACAATCATCGCCTTCGCCGGGGTCTTCACGTTCATCACCAACTCGGTTACCGGGCAGATGCCGAGCCTGACGGCGAAGTTCGCGAACGGTTTGAGCGACATCGAGCGCTCCCTGGCTGGTCCGCCGCTGCACCTGCGCACCGTCGACCTGACCCAAGCTGGTCAGCAGGTCCGCGACTGGGTGACCCAGAACGGCGACTCCCTGGCCGCGAACGCCCTCAGCGGCGCCGGCTTTGCGCTCGAGGCCCTCAGTGGCCTTGCCCTGGCCGTGTTCTGCTCGATCTTCTTCCTCAGCTCTGGAGACCGGATCTGGACCTGGCTGCTCACCCAGACAGGTGGGGACCGCCGCAGGTGGGACGGCGCCGCGCGCGCGGGATGGGCCACCTTTGCCAGCTATACCCGAGGCGTGGTCATCATTGCGGCCAGCAATGCAACCCTGGTCTGCCTGGCACTCCTGATCTTGCGGGTGCCGTTGGCGTTGCCCCTCGCGCTGCTGGTCTTCTTTGCCGCGTTTGTCCCCTTGATCGGCTCTCCTGTTGCTCTGGCCATGGCCGCCTTGGTGGCCCTGGCCGCGCGGGGTCCCGTGACGGCATTGCTGGTTGTCGCGCTCGTGGTGGTCATCGGCCAGATCGAAGGTCACTTGCTCCACCCGATGGTCATGAGCCGCGCGGTCAACCTGCACCCGCTGGCCGTGGCGCTCGCCGTCACCTCCGGAACGGTCCTCGCCGGCGTCATCGGTGCCGTCGTGGCGGTACCGCTGGTAGCGGTCGCCTGGACGATCTGGACTGATCTGCGGGCTTAACCCGGCCGGCGAGGTTTGGTTCTGCTCTCACGGGGAATGCATGAGATATCAACATCCACCACAGAAAGGCGCAGCTCATGAGCTTCACCGACAAAGCGAAGAACATGGCCCAAGAGGCCAAAGGCAAGGTCAAGGAAGGCGCCGGCGAGGTCACCGACAACGAGCGTCTCGAGGCCGAAGGCAAGGCCGACCAGGCCGGCGCGAACCTCAAGCAAGCCGGCGAGAACGTCAAGGACGCCTTCAAGAACCGCTGACGACCTCAACTACCCCAAGGAGAATCACATGATTTCATCCATTATCAGCGCCATCGTCGTGGGTGCCCTGATCGGAGCTCTCGGACGCTTGGTGGTACGCGGCAGGCAGCACATCTCGATCGTGGTGACCATCGTCATCGGCATCATCGCTGCCTTGATCGGCACCTTCATCGCTAACGCTCTTGGCGTCGGCAACACCAGTGGGATCGACTGGATCAAGCTGGTCATCCAGGTGGCTCTCGCCGCGATCGGCGTGTCCGTCTATGCCGGGCGTACGGCGCGGGCGACCTGATCGTCAACCCGGGCGCAGGGCCCGCAGTGTGCGCCACGCGCCCGGTGTGCGCCACGCGTCCAACGGGTAGGCGCGCCTAGCCGAGCGGATAGGAGCGCCTATGCGTGCACTCGTGACGAACGATGACGGCATTGGAAGTGTTGGCCTGCGGACGCTGGCGGCCGCCTCGGTGGAGGTAGGCCTGGAGATCGTGGTGGCCGCCCCCAGCTCGGAGTACAGCGGCTCGAGTGCCTCGCTCTCCGCCTACGAGTCCGGGCGCCGCCTCGTCATCCAAGACGTCGAGCTGGGCGTCGTGGGTGCGACCCGGTGCATCGCCGTGGACGCCACGCCAGCCTTCATCGCGTTGGCCGCGACCACCGGCGCCTTCGGGCCGCCACCTGACCTCGTGCTCTCCGGCATCAACCTCGGCCCCAATACCGGCCATGCGATCCTGCACTCGGGGACTGTGGGGGCGGCACTGACGGCATACACGCACGGATGCCCGGCAGTGGCCTTTTCCCTGGCCGCCTCGCGTCCCACGGAGTTCGGCACCGCAGCGGCCGTGGCCAAGCGCGTCCTTCGCTGGATGCTGGCCTCAGACGCCGTGCCGCACGCGGTCCTCAACGTCAATGTCCCCGATGTCCCGTTGGCAGATCTGCGTGGGCTGCGCGCGGCTGGGCTGGCGGCGTTCGGTGCGGTACAGGCGA
>JBDTMW010000228.1:0-4237 GCA_039934065.1 Actinomycetota bacterium
TCGCGCTGTTCGAAGATCGTGACGCCGGTCTTCCAGTTCTGCTGGACGACATCGCGGTGTTCCCAGGTGACCTCGTCGTAGGGGTGCACACCGGGGGTGGTGAAGATGCGCTCGACCTTCACACCCCTCTTGCCGCTGCTGCGTCGTGCACCTGCACGTGCGCCGGTCGTCTCTGTCATTGCTGGCCTCCCTGGTATAGCGGTCTCTGGTCAAGTCTTGCTGCCACCACTGACATCGCAGCCGGCGGTGAGCTCGTGCTGGGTTCGTGCTCGGAACGTGCTCGGTTGGCGCTGGGGCTAGCTACCCGCAATTCCCCCGCGCGCGGGAGGTACCCCCAGGGCGGCATCTGGTTTTCGTTCTGTCTCTGCATGCTCCTGGCCGGTCACTTCACGCTCGGCGCGCAACAGGGTGATCGCGGACTCGAAGTCCTCGAGGTTGTCGAACGCCTGGTAGACGCTGGCGAATCGCAGGTAGGCGATCTCGTCGAGCTCGCGCAGCGGTCCCAGGATCGCCAGCCCGACCTCGTGGGCGTCGATCTCGGCGCTGCCCTGCGACCGGATCTCTTCCTCGACCCGCTGGGCAAGACGGGCCAGGTCGTCCTCGCTGACCGGACGTCCCTGACAGGCCTTGCGGACGCCGACCAGGACCTTGCCGCGGCTGAACGGCTCGGTCACGCCACTGCGCTTGACCACCGACAGGCTGGCCGTCTCGACCGTGGTGAAACGCCGGTTACAGGCCTGGCATTGACGCCGGCGGCGGATCGCGGTGCCATCGTCGGCCGTGCGGCTGTCGACGACGCGGCTGTCGGTGTGGCGGCAGAAGGGGCAGTACATCGTCGGTTCCCTCCCCTTCTTGTTCTGGGCGCCTCCCGATTTCGGGGGCATGCTGTATGCCGTGTGTTTGGGTCGTGCGTATGCCGGGTGCCCCGTTTGCGGGGCCGTGTTCACGCTGTTGTCCAACCGCTCGCCAGCCGGCTTCGCGGGCCGTTTGCGGGACTACCTGGGGACAACCTGTGATCAAGTTGTGGATGACTTGTGGATGATCTGGGGATAACTCTGCTTACCCTGTAACAACTATATGTGGAGGACTTACGTCCGTGTAACTACTACATGTAGGGATGCTACGTCGATGTGGCCGTTGGGACAAGCGGTTCGGCGAATCCCGCATCTGCTCGGCGTGTCGGGATTGCCGGGCACCTGGACCAAGCTGGGGACAACGTGCTCGAACGCCTCAAATCGGGCATAATGCGTCGATGACGAAGAGTCCGGCAGCAAGCATTGCTGCACGCACGGCTGCCCGCATTTTTGCAGGCACGGCTACCCGCAGGGCTGCACGCAGGGCTGACCGCACCGCCCGGACGTCTGTCCCTTCGGCGGCATCGTTCGTGGTGGCTTCGTTGGCGCTGAGCTCGATGGTGTTGGGCTCGTTGGTGCTGGCCGGTTGTGCGGACGCCAAGCCCGATGCGCCATCCTCGAGCACCTCGGCCTCTCCGCCCGCGACCACGGCTCCGCCGACGGCCTCCCCCACGACCGACCCCAACATTCCCGTAGCCGCGCGTGCCCACACCCCCGCCGGCGCCGAAGCCTTCGTCCGCTACTTCTACAGCCAACTCAACGTCGCCTGGACAACGCCCAGGACCGGACTCATCTCGGTTCTCTCATCGTCAGGTTGCCTTAGCTGCGATGCACTTGAAGCCACGGCCGCTGATCTGGTCAAGAAGAGACAGCATTACGACGGGCCTCCGGTCACCATCCTGACGGTTGGCAGCATCGGCGAGGACAGCCCTGGACACCCGCAGGTGGTGGTGCAGTCCATCCAAGAACAACGCAGCGTAAGGGATTCCGCTGGGCAGGTCGTGCTAACAGATGCTCGTGAGCCGGGCAAGTTCGTTGTGATGCTCGACTGGACGGACCACGGTTGGTCCTTCGCGACCGTCAAGTCGCTCGCATGAGAAACCCTCATCGAATCGGCCTCGCGGCTTCACTGGCTGGCCTGCTGATGATGGGCAACGCCCTGAACTCGTACGCGGACTTCAATGGGCAGAACACTAAGAATGGCGCCAGTGTGGCTCTCACAAAAACTGGGCTCGACCGGGCCAAGAACGGTTTGGACATCACCACTGGCGCCGCTGAAAAGCGATCGTTCGAGTACTCAAGCGTCTACGCCTGCCCGACCAACGCCCCCGGCGCCGCGGACTTGCCTTGCACCGGCGCAATCCAGGGCTGCGCGGGGAACACGGCCCAACAGGGACAGGGCCCGATGGTCCGGATGTACCGCCGCGAGCTCGACGCCTCGGGCAACCCCGTCGGCGGCTGGACCTCCATTGGCACGACCTGCTTCCCACAGTTCGTGCGGGGTAGGCCAGTTCTCGGCCTGGGACAGATCCTGGCCGCGTTCCACAACACCCCCTGGGCCAAGCCGACGGCGCACATCCAGCCCGAAGGCAACATCACCCTCGTCACCCTGGCCACGTACTTCGAGGTGAACTGGCCGGTGACAGGGTTCCAGCCAGGAGAGATCGACACCATCACCCTGCTCGGCACCCCGGTCCGGATCCGCCCCACCGTCCAGGGCTACACGTACGTCTTCGGCGACGGCACCAGCTTCGGCCCGACCGCTTCGCCCGGCGGCCCTTACCCCAGCGGCGACATCACTCACGCGTACCCGACAGCCGGCACCTACGACACCCACATCGACATCACCTACGGCGGCGAGTTCAGCATCGCCGGCGGCACCTGGATCGCCATCCCCGACACCGTCACCGTCACCGGAACTCTCCAGCCCATCACCGTCAAAACTGCGCACGCACGACTGGTCACCCGCTGACCGTTTGAGTGGCCGCGTGCCCACGGCCTGAGCCCGATCCCGACCCGTTCGCAGCTTTGCACCAGCGATAGCCGTGGATCTCGAGGCCTCGATGCAACTAACCAGCCGAGGGTCAGATCAGGGCATCGACGGGATCAGCAGCGACTGACCTGCATGCACCTGCGAGGTGCTCAGGTTGTTGGCGAGCTGGATCTGGGCCACTGCCTCGTTGATCGACAGCCCCGGCAGCTGCGCTGCGGCTACCTCTGAGAGGGTCTGGCCGGCGACAACTGTCGTGGCGTAGTCGATCTGCGGACCGGCTGCACTGACCGAGCTCGCGAGACCCACCGCCGTTGCCAGGGCAGTGGCGGAGATCAGCAGCGTGATCATCAACCGGCCCCGTCGGGCGAGCCGGAGGGCAGGCACGAAGGCGCGTTCGCCGGGACCGACCAGGCGCAGCTGCGGGCGGGCGGGGCGTTGCGGCATACGACCGGGTGTGGGGGCGAGCTCCCAGGCGACTGCAGCTGACATGGGGTCCTCCTTCGTGGTGCGGATCGGGGCGCCGACCGAACATGTGTCCGATAGAACGCTTGTACGATGTTTAGCACGAGCGGCCGACAATGTCGAGACACGGGTCGAACAGGTGTTTGAAACTTGTGTCCGATCTGCATAGGCTGTCTGCATGTCGAACAGCCAAACAGGCACCTCTGACATCGGGTGTCTCGCGGCACGATCAGAGGGGCGTCACCATGGCTAAGATCCACGAGCTGCCCGACCGCGATCCTGGCGACGGGCTGACCACACGCCAGCGCCGGGTGCTCGAGGTGATCCGCAACTCAGTGGACCGCCGCGGATACCCGCCGAGCCTGCGCGAGATCGGCGAGGCGGTCGGCCTGGCCAGCCCCAGCAGCGTCTCCCACCAGGTCTCGGCGCTCGAACGCAAAGGCTTCCTGCGCAAGGACCCAAACCGTCCGCGCGCCATCGAGGTCCTCTCCCCCGACAGCGGCACGGACTCGCGCGGCTACCGCCAGTCGCACGACGACTCGATCGACGAGACCGGCATCGGCGACTCCCGCCCCACCCCCGCCTACGTTCCCGTGCTCGGCCAGATCGCCGCAGGTGTCCCGATCACCGCCGAAGAGGTCGTCGACGACGTCTTCGCGCTGCCTCGTCAGATCGTTGGTGAGGGCCAGCTCTTCCTGCTCAAGGTGGTCGGTGACTCGATGATCGACGCGGCCATCTGCGACGGTGACTGGGTCGTCGTGCGTCAGCAGCCGACAGCCGACAACGGCGACATCGTCGCGGCGATGCTCGACAACGAGGCCACCGTCAAGACGTTCAAGCGCAAGGACGGCCACGTGTGGCTCTTGCCGCACAACGAGGCCTACTCCCCCATCGACGGCGACCACGCCACCATCCTGGGCAAGGTCAC
>JBDTMW010000229.1:0-4184 GCA_039934065.1 Actinomycetota bacterium
ATCGTGTCCGGGGCGTTCTTCCAGCGGCGGACGTTCTGCCGGTACCTGTGCTTCCTCGGGGGCCTTTCTGCCAACTACGCCCGGACCGGGATGGTCACCCTGCGGGCCAAGCCGGACGTCTGCGCGACGTGCACGGCCAAGGCCGCCTGCTACAACGGCACCGACACGGTCGCGCCCTGCCCGCTGTTCACCTTCGCCCGCACCATGGAGGACAGCGCGAACTGCAACCTGTGCGCGAACTGCGTCAAGTCCTGCCCCAACGACGCGATCACCCTGACCGTGCGCACCCCCACCAAGGAGCTGTGGTTCCTGCGCAACCCCAAGATCGAGGAGTCGTTCCTGGCGATGGCGATCATGGGCATCGTCATCATCCAGAACGTGACCATGCTGGGTGTGTGGACCGACACGCTGGACTGGGTCAACCGGGTCACTGGCATCAACAGCTACCCGGTCATCTTCACGGCGGTGTTCGCGGCCGGGGTGTCCATCCCGGTCGCGCTGCTCGCGCTGGCGGCGAAGGTCGCGTCGCTGGGGAACCTGGAAACGACGGTCAAGAACTTCGCCAGGTTCGGCTACGCGCTGATCCCGCTGGATGTCGCCGCGCACGTGGCGCACAACCTGTTCCACCTGCTGGCCGAGGGCAAGGGCGTGGTCTACACCGTCGGTGCCTTGTTCGGCCAGCATCAGCAAGGCTCCACCGCGCTGGTGGGGAACGCGGAGATTCAGTTGCTGCAGTTCTCCCTGCTCGCGCTCGGCTTGGCTGGGTCCCTGTACACCGCGCGGCGGATCGCCCACCGCAGGTACGCCTCGCCGGCTCGCCGCCGCTCGACCCTGGTCCCGTTCACGGCCCTGATCGGCGTTCTTGCCGCTCTGAACGTGGCCATGTTCCTCTCCCCCATGGCGCACCGGATGTGACCCGCCCGCCCGTGCACATCCGCGCACGTCAGCGTCGGCACGGCATACCCCCGCTTCCCACCAGCATCGTCTCGTCTCGGAAGGCTCAACATGTACCGCTCCTCGCGCAGTCTCATACTTCCCCTGGTCGCCGTTGTCGCCCTGCTGGCTGCGTGCGGGTCGGGCACAGACACCGGAACCGCGAACGGGGGCGGTGGCTCGGTTGCGAGCGGAGCCCTGCCTGGCGAGCACGTCCACGGCGTGGCTCGCGACCCCGGTGACGGCAAGGTCTATCTGGCCACTCACCAGGGTCTGTTCCGCTATGACGAAGCCGGTCCGGTGCGGGTGGGACCAGTCGTGGACTTCATGGGGTTCGCGGTCGCGGGGCCGGGCCGCTTCTACGCCTCGGGTCACCCCGGGGACGGGGTTGACCTGCCAGCGCCGGTGGGCCTGATGGAGACCCTGGACGCGGGCAACACGTGGTCGGTGAGATCCCGTGGCGGCGAGTCCGACTTCCACGCCTTGACGGCGTCCAGCAAGGGCGTGCTTGCCTTTGACGGCGCGTTGCAGTCCAGCACCGACGGCAAGACCTGGAGCCCGTTGACAATCGGTGTCGAGCCGGCCTCGCTGGCAGCAGCGCCCGACGGGTCGCGGATCCTGGCCATGACCGCGTCCGGGGTCATGTTCTCGGGTGACCAGGGCGCAACGTGGGCACCGTTGCCCGGCGCCCCGAAGCTCCTGCTCGCCGCATGGGCCGACAACGCGACCGCCATGGGCGTCACCAGTACCGGAGCCCTCGCCGTCAGCACCGACGCCGGCGCAACGTGGACGACCGCGGCGGGAACGGTCGACTCCGTGCAGGCGATGTGCGCAACGCGAGCCAGCGACGGGACAGTGGAGGTCCTGGTCGTCACTGACAGTGCCATAGTGCGGACCGTCGACTCAGGCGCGACCTTCAGCCCCTTGGGTGTCAACTGATCCAGAAGCACTGGACGTGCAGAAATGGCAGGCCCAACGGGGTGCTCTGGTGGCGGCTCAGCGCGACGGGACGTGACCGAGCACGCTGGTGGTGTCGGCGCCGGGCCAGCAGCCGGGGCCGGCAAGGGGGCACGGCTCGAGGTCACGCGGCGTGGACAATGACTCACATGCGCACACCCTGGCGGCGCGGGCCCGCGGTTCGTACCGGTCCGCGACGCACTCTTTCGGTGCGGTCGCGAATCGTTGTCTCGATTCTTGCGGTCGCCGCACTGGGGCTCGCGGCCTCCGGGGTCGCCTCGTATCTGGTGCAGCGCAATGGAGTTCTGGCCGCCGTTGACGCGCAGCTTCTGCACACCGTTCCGAACCTGAAGTCCATTGCCGCGGGCGACACCTCTAGCGCGCCGCTGAGCAGTGTCGACTCTGTGTTGCGGGTCGCCATGCAGCAGGTTATTCCGGCCTCGAACGAGAGCATTCTCGGTTTCATCGACGGAAAGCCGGCGTTGGTTCCTGCGGTGAACCTGCCGTTCCGCATCGACAAGGACAGCGCGCTGGTGGCCAGGATCCTGTCTGAGGCGGATCCGACTCAGGTGGTCATCGGCACGGCCAAGAGCGCGCTGGGAACGTTGCGATACCTGATCATCCCCGTCAGGGTCGCCGATGATCCGAGCACTGGCTTGTATGTCGCCGCGTTCGACCTTGACGCTGAGCTTGGCTCGGTCGCGGGCTCGTTCCAGACCTACCTGCGCGTCGCGCTGATCGCCCTGGCTTTGGTGGGCCTGGTGGCGTGGTTCGTGGCCGGGCGGCTGCTGCGCCCGATCCGCCTGCTGCGCGATATCGCGGTCGGCAGCAGCGCCGCGGCCGACCTGACCGAACGGATCGCGGTGACCGGCCGGGACGACGTCTCGGAACTGGCTGCGGCCATCAACGCCATGTTCGACCGCCTGCAGGACTCCGCCAGGAGCCAGCGCCGCCTGCTCAACGACGTCGGTCACGAGCTGAAGACGCCGATCACGATCATCCGGGGCCACCTGGAGCTGCTCGACACCGCGAACGTCAGTGATGTCGAGGCGACCCGGGCGCTGGCTATCGACGAGCTCGACCGGATGAGCACGCTCGTATCTGACATCTCGCTGCTTGCCGCGTCCAGGGCGCCGCACTTCGTCGAGCTCGCCGAGGTCGACATCGACTCGTTCGCGGCGGCCGTAGGCGTTAAGGCTTCGGCGCTCGACCCGACGCGCACCTGGCGTGTCGAGTCGGCGAGCGGGCTGGCGCTGCTCGACGCCGGCCGGATCACCCAGGCGTGGCTGCAGCTGGCCGACAACGCGGTCAAGTACTCGATCCCGGGTGCGCCGATCGTCCTGGCCGCAGTCGTGTCGCAGACCGACACGGGTGCCGGGCTGGACCTGTCTGTGCGCGACAGCGGACCGGGCATACCGCCGGAAGCTCAGGAACGGATCTTTGAGCGGTTCAGCAGACTGGAGTCCAACGGGGGCGCTGAGGGATCCGGACTCGGCTTGTCCATCGTCGCGGCGATCGCCGAAGCCCACGGCGGCACTGTGCTGCTCTCGGTCGCCCCGGGCGGGTCAGGTGGGTCAGTCGACGAGTCGACGTTCACGATCCGGATTCCGCTGGTCACCGCGGCGCAGCCGTCCCAGGAACACGAGGAGCGTCCCAGGAACACGAGGAGTAGGACATGAGCAGAATTCTGGTCGCTGAGGACGAGGCACGGATTGCGTCGTTCGTCCAGAAGGGTCTTCACGCGGCCGGGTTCGTGGTCACCGTTGTAGCCGATGGCCCTGGCGCACTCGCCGAAGCGCAGAGCGGCCAGTTCGACCTGATGATCCTAGACGTCGGGTTGCCGGCGCTCGATGGCTTCGAGATCCTCCAGACCCTTCGCGGTCAGGGCAACCCGATCGCCGTGATCATGCTGACCGCCCGGGACTCCGCCGCCGACACCCTGCTCGGACTGGAAGGGGGCGCCGACGACTACATGTCCAAGCCTTTCCGCTTCGATGAGCTCTTGGCACGGGTGCGTCTGCGGTTGAAGGCCGGGCCGCCCGGGCCGGTCGGAGCGCTGCAGGTCGGCGGCCTCGAACTTGACCTGCTGACCCGCCGGATCAGCGTGGACGGCGCGTGGCACGACCTCTCGGCGCGCGAGTTTGCGCTAGCTGAGGAGTTCATCCGCCACCCCGACCAGGTGCTCAGTCGCGAGCAGCTGCTCAGCCGTGTGTGGGGGCTCGACTTCGACCCGGGCTCGAACGTGGTCGAGGTCTACGTGCGCTACCTGCGCGCCAAGATCGGCGCCGACCGTA
>JBDTMW010000230.1:0-4153 GCA_039934065.1 Actinomycetota bacterium
ATCTCCTCGACCGGCGGGGCCGACAGGGAGACGCGGATGGTGTCGCCAATCCCCTTTGCCAGCAACGCTCCGAACGCCACCGAGGACTTGATCGTCCCCTGGAACGCGGGGCCGGCCTCGGTGACGCCGAGATGCAGCGGCCAGTCACCACGAGCGGCCAGCAGCTCATAAGCTTTGATCATCACGACGGGGTCGTTGTGCTTGACCGAGATCTTGAAGTCGTGGAAGTCATGCTCCTCGAACAGGCTGGCCTCCCACACTGCCGACTCGACCAGAGCCTCGGCCGTGGCCTTGCCGTACTTGGCCATGATGCGCGGGTCCAGCGAGCCGGCGTTGACGCCGATCCGGATGGAGACGCCGGAGTCCTTGGCAGCCTGGGCGATCTGTTTGACCTGGTCGTCGAACTTGCGGATGTTGCCCGGGTTCACCCGGACCCCGGCGCAGCCGGCGTCGATCGCGGCGAAGACGTACTTGGGCTGGAAGTGGATGTCGGCAATGACCGGGATCTGGCTTTTCCTGGCGATCTCGGCCAGGGCGTCAGCGTCCTCCTGCGTGGGGCAGGCCACCCGCACGATGTCGCACCCGGTCGCGGTCAGCTCGGCGATCTGCTGCAGCGTGGCATTGACGTCGGTTGTCGGGGTCGTGCACATCGACTGCACCGAGATGGGGGCATCGCCACCGACGTCCACCGTGCCGACCTTGATCTTGCGGGACTTCCGCCGGGCTGTCACAACAGGGGGCGGCAGCTGCGGCATACCGAGAGAAACCGACATGGCTCCAGTATCTCTCACAGCAAAACCCACCGAACACCTACGCGGCACCGTTTGGCCGACTCCGCGGACTCAATTCGGTGCCGCCGCGGTGTTCGGCCGAGGGTGGAGGGGTCAGCCGCCAATCTTGATCGGGTTGACGAAGTCGGCATAGATCAGCAGGACGGACATACCAATCAGCGCGACCGACACGGCATAGGCCACCGGGAGCGCCTTGGCGACGTCGACGTAGCCCGGGTTTGGCCGGCCGCGCAACCTGGCGGCCTGGCGCTTGAGCCCCTCCCACAGAGCGCCCGCGGCATGTCCGCCGTCCAGTGGCAGCAACGGGATGAGGTTGAACACGAACAGGGCGATGTTCAGGGACCCGATCAGGCTGAGCAGGATGACGAGTTTGGAGGACCCCGAGTCGGCCACTCCCGGAAGCTCCCCGTTGGCAACCTCGCCGGCGACCCGCCCCACACCGACCACGGACATCGGACCGTTCGGGTCTCGAAGGCCGCCGCTGAAGGCCGCCTTGGCGATGCCCGCCATCTTCTGCGGGATCCTGAGCACGACTCCGGCGGTCCGGCTGAGCTGGTCGCCGATCAGCGCGGGAACGGCTGCGACCGGCTGTTTGACGATCTCTGCGCTGGGTGAAAAGCCCATGAAACCAACGCGGTCGGTGAGCGCCTTGCCGTCAGGACCGGCGACCAGGTTGCCTCGCGCGTCGTACCGGGGGACATCGGTGAGGATCGGGGTCGCAGTCAATGCCAGTTGCTTGCCGTCTCGCTCAACGACGACCTTGATCTCGCGGCCACCGTTGGGCCGCACCAGTGCGCGGACGTCCTCCCAGTTGTTGACCGGCTGACCGGCCAGGGAGACAATCCTGTCGCCGGGGCGGATGCCCGCGAGGTTGGCCGGAGCCTGAGGGTCCGACGGCGAACAGGTCGCGGAGGCTGTGCCGTTGGCCGGCACGGTTTGGACACACTGGGATACGGCGCTGACCCGAGCGGTGATCTCGCCGATGCCATAAAGGGTGAAGATGCCGCCCAGCAGGACTGTCGCAATGATCAGGTTCATGGTCGGGCCACCGAGCATGACCACGAGCTTCTTGGGCGTCGACAGCTTGTAGAACACGCGGTTCTCATCGCCGGGTTTGACCTGCTCCATCGACTCGTCGCGGGCCTGGTCCATCAGCTGCGAGAAGCGACCCGTGCTCGAGCCACGCAAGATCGACGGGTCGGCGCCTGGCTTCGGAGGGAACATGCCGATCATCCGGATGTAGCCGCCAAGCGGGATCGCCTTGAGGCCGTACTCGGTCTCGCCCCTTTGACGTGACCAGACGGTGGGGCCGAAACCGACCATGTACTGGGTGACCTTCACGCCGAACCTCTTGGCCCAGACGAGGTGGCCGACCTCATGCAGCGCGATGGAGACACTGATACCGAGGGCGATGAACAGAACGCCGAGGAGATACATCACGGAACCAGCGTCTCACTTTCGGCCAGGCCCAGGACCTGATGGGCGCGCTTTCGCGCCCACGTCTCAGAGCGCAATACGGTCTTAACGTCCAGCGGCAACGAATCGTTCTCAGGGTGGGCGCCCCACTCGTCGACGACCCGTTCGACCGTGTCGACAATGTCGACGAAACGGATCTTCCCGGTCAGGAACGCCTCAACGCACTCTTCGTTGGCCGCGTTGAAGACCGCCGGGAAGCACGAGCCTGCTGCCCCGACCCGTCGTGCCAGCGCAACGGCGGGGAAGGCCTCCGCGTCGAGCGGGAAGAACTCCCAGGTGGAGGGCTTCGTCCAGTCGACCGACGGTCCGGCATCAGGAACCCGGTCGGGCCAGGCGAGCCCCAGGGCGATGGGGATCAACATGCTCGGAGGGCTGACCTGCGCCATCGTGGACCCGTCGACGAACTCAACCATCGAGTGGATCATCTGCTGCGGGTGGACCACGACCTCGATCCGGTCGAACGGGATGTCGAACAACAGGTGCGCCTCGATGACCTCGAGCCCCTTGTTGACAAGCGTCGCCGAGTTGGTGGTGACGACCGGGCCCATGCTGAAGTTGGGATGGGCCAGCGCCTCCTCTGGCGTGACCGACTCGAGCTCAGTCCGGCTCCGTCCCCGGAACGGTCCGCCGCTGGCCGTGACCACCAGCTTGCGCACCTCGGAGGCGGATCCGCCGCGCAGGCACTGGGCGATGGCGCTGTGCTCGCTGTCGACGGGGACGATCTGCCCGGGCCCGGCGGCGGCCCTGACCAACGCGCCTCCGACGATCAAGGACTCCTTGTTGGCCAGAGCGAGGGTGCTTCCGGCCTTGAGGGCTGCCAACGTGGGTCGCAGACCGATCGAGCCGGTGATGCCATTGAGGACGACATCGGCTGCACCGGCGGCCAGCTCCGTGCTGGCCTCGTCCCCGCAGAGAATGTTCGGCGTGAACCCCTGACGGCCTGCCTCAACCGCCATCTGGTGGATGGCCGCCGCGATGACGTCACGCTCCCCACGGGCCACTCCGACGCTCTCGACACCGAGAGCGACCGCCTGACGGGCCAACAGCTCGAGGTTTCCGCCGCCGGCGCTGATGGCCGTCACGTGGAACCGCTCGGGGTTGGCCGCAACCACCTCGAGAGCCTGGGTGCCGATCGAGCCGGTCGATCCCAGGATGACGATGCTGCGCGGTGAGGTCACGTCACCATTGTCCGTCAATGTCCGTCGGCGCGGGCCGCGCGACCAGATCGGGGCCTATGCGAGGAAGATCCGGTCGTCGACCAGCTCTTCCGCCACACGTCCACCGTTTGTGTCAAACCTGCTGTTCTCAAAGTGCTTCCGGAACTCGACGTCCAGCTGGTCCACGCCGTTGCGGTTCTTCTCGATACTCATGACCACCCAATGGTGGAACTGCTCGGCATTTGCCGTGTTGAACATCAGGTGGTGCCGGGCCACGACATCGAACTTGTTGTTGAGGATGAGCACGATGTCGGCTTCGTGGGCAAGGGCCGACGATCCACGCAGATCCTGGATCCTCGTCCGCTTGGCGGCCAGTCCGCTCTTGTCGACCGCGACGAGGGCGAGAACCGAGACAGCCAGGTCCAGCGCCATGTCTTTGAGCCCCTCGACCGCCTCCGTGATCCGCTCATCCTCTGACGGCTGAGCGGTCTGGCGACGCCCCACGGTAGGGGGTTCCGCAGCAACTTTCTGCAGGTAGTCGACGATCACGAACGGCGTCTGGCCCGTGCTCTCACGGATCGCCTCGATGGTCCGCCTCATGACCTCGACGTTGGTTTCGGCCCCGCTCGAGCGGTACAGGTGTAGTCGGTCGCAATAGCCCTGCAGCGCCTCGACCGCCTCGACACCTCCCTCGGTGCCGAGGAGCCGTCCCTCCATCATCATCCGATC
>JBDTMW010000231.1:0-4150 GCA_039934065.1 Actinomycetota bacterium
AGGCGGTGATGTGACGGACGTCCCCGAGCCTGAACTCCCCGGTCACGACCGGCTCAGGTCCCTTTCGCGAGGCGGACAACGCGCGGGCCAGATCAGCGATGGTCGACACGACGCCGGACCCCACGTTGTAAGCGCGATGTTGTGGTGACGGGTCGTCCGTGGCGGCGAGAGCCGTCACGAAGGCGCGGGCGATGTCAGTGACATGCACGAAGTCCCGTCTCTGACCGCCGTCCTCGAACACCTGCGGTCCCTCGCCGCGGTCGAGGGAGGAAGCGAAGACCGAGGCGACCCCGGCATACGGTGTATCGCGCGGCATACCCGGTCCGTAGACGTTGTGCAGTCGCAGCGAGACCGCTGAGCCTCCTGACTCGCGGGACCAGATCGCGGCCAGGAACTCCTGGGCGACCTTGGTGGCGGCGTACGTGTTGCGGGGGTCCATCGCCGCATCCTCGCCGACCAGGCCTGGCGCGAGTTCGGCACCGCAGACGGGGCAGCCGGGCTCGAAACGACCGTGGGACAACGCTTCTCGGGTTCGTGGGGTTGGTGACACCCGCCCATGGTCGTGGCACGTGTAGCGACCCTCGCCGTAGACGACCATCGAGCTGGCCTGGATGAACCGCCGGATCCCCGAGGAAGCAAGACAGCGCAGCAGCACCGCCGTTGCCTGGTCGTTGCTCGACACGTAGTCGTCCATGTCGGCAAGGTCGACCCCGAGCCCGACCTTGGCCGCGAGGTGGACGACCGCGTCGACCCCGTTCAGGGCGGCCCGCACGACCTCGGCGTCGCGAACGTCGCCGACCACGAGGTCAATGTCCCGCGCCTGGAGCCTCTCCCGGGCGGGTGTCCCACCGTCGCGGTGAACGTCGGGTCGCAAGGAGTCGAGCACCAGCACCTGGTGGCCGGTGTCCACGAGCTCGGCGACGACGGACTGTCCGATGAAGCCGGCTCCGCCGGTGACGAGTACCCGCATCCAGCCACGGTGTCACGCTCTCTCGCGGTCCTGCAGCGTTCGCCGGTTGCGGGTCGATTACGGATGTGTGCGTCATCACCTTGTGATCGGCCCGGAGACCATGGGATGGTGCCGTGCGAAGGAACCCGTTAAGACGGGTTTCAACGACGAACAGAACGGGAAGCCATGGAAGACCTCGAGTTTCGTGACCAGGTCAAGAGCACGCGCCATCAAGCGCTGTTGCTGGCCACGCTCGGCTTCTTCGGCGGGTTCGCCGGCGTCTCGATCTTCGGGCCGCTGGTCCCCAAGTTCAAGGAACTTCTTGATCTGACCCCCTTCGCGGCAGGCATGCTTGCGGCGATCCCGGCCCTGACCGGGTCGCTGTTGCGAATCCCCTTTGGCGCGGCGGTAGAGCGGTTCGGCGGCAAGAGACCGTTCCTCATCCTGCTCCTGATCACCAACATCGGCGTGGTCGGTCTGCTCGTCCTGTTGAAGACGTCCTACCCGGACTCCATGGACGGCACGTATCCGCTGCTGCTGGTTCTTGGCGCCCTGATCGGATGCGGAATCGCCACGTTCTCGGTGGGCATTGGCCAGGTTTCGTACTGGTTCCCGAAGAAGGACCAAGGTGGTGCGCTCGGCATCTATGGGGGCCTGGGGAACACGAGCCCTGGCCTGTCCAGCCTGCTGCTGCCGGTAGCGGTCGGGTCCATCGGGATCTTCAGCGCGTACAGCGCCTGGTTCGTCGTCCTGGTGGCCGTCACGATCGTCTATGGCCTCTTCATCAAGGACGCGCCGTGGTTCCAGCTCCATCAGCAGGGTCACACGCTCACCGCCGAACAGCTCGTCGGGCTCGGGGGCGGCGGGCTGGTCCCAACCGGGCGGGCCTGGGCCGGGTTGAAACATGCGTCCAGCATCCCGGCCACCTGGATGCTCGTCTTCTTCTACTTCCTCTCCTTCGGCGGGTTCCTTGCGTTCACGTCGTGGTTGCCGACGTTCTGGTCGTCCATGTACGGCTCCACCCTGCGCGAAGCGGGCGTCCTGACCGCCGCCTTCTCCCTGTTCACCGCGCTGATCCGGGTGCCCGGGGGTCTGCTGTCCGACCGGATCTCGATCCGCTATGCGCTGCCCGGGAACTTCCTGTTGATGTTCGTCGGCACTCTGGTGCTGTCGTTCTCCGGAACCTTCGCCATCTCGCTGGTGGCAACCCTGGCAGTGGCCGTCGGAATGGGTCTGCAGAACGCGATCGTGTTCAAGCTTCTCCCTCACTATGTGCCGGACGCCGTGGGCGGCGCATCAGGCTGGATCGGTGGCCTTGGCGCTCTGGGTGGGTTCGTCATCCCGCCCGTCATGGGTCTGGTCACCGGGATGGTCGGCGGGTCGACCGGATACGCCCGTGGGTTCCTTCCCTTTGCCGTCCTGGTGGTCCTGGCCCTTCCGGTGGTCCGCATCCTGGACCGGTGGAGCACGCGCCACGGGCACACGCCGGCCTAGTAGCTGCCCGGACCCAGTGAGGCAACGCCACTACGCCGTCGGTTATTTGACCTTTTCCCATCCGCGGCGTGGGGCGTGGTTGCCGAGATGGTCGTCACGACTGCGGTAGACGATGTACGGGCGGGTGAGGTACCCCAGTGGCGCGCTGAAGACGTGTACCAGGCGGGTGAACGGCCACAGGGCGAAGATCAGCATGGCAGCCATGCCGTGGGCCTGGAAGGGGAAGGGCGCCGCGGCCATCAGCTCGGGGTGCAGCTGCAACGTGAAGATGCCGCGGAACCAGACGGACACGGCCTCGCGGTAGTCGTAGTGCCCGTAGAGGTTCAGCACCGAGCTGCCCATGGTGTTCCAGATCCCGAGCAGGACCACTATGGCGAGCACAAGGTACATCAACTTGTCCATGCGTGTCGTGGCACCGAATACTGCGCTGGTCGTCCGCCGCCGGTAGATCAGCGCTGTCATTCCGACCACGGTGGCCAGACCGGCCAGCAGGCCGATGCCGACGGCCATCGCGTGGTACGTCGTCTCGGAGATCCCGGCCGCGTCCGTCCAGCTCTTCGGTATGCCCAAGCCCATGACGTGGCCCGCGAAGACAGCGAGGATGCCGAAGTGGAACAGTGGGCTGCCCCAGCGCAGCAGGCGGCTCTCGTAGAGCTGGGACGAGCGGGTGGTCCAGCCGAACTTGTCGTATCGGTAGCGCCACAGGTGTCCGGTGATGAAGATCGCGAGACAGACATAGGGGATGATCACCCACGCAACGGTGTCGAGCGTGGAGGTCATGGCCTTGCTCCCCTGGTATCCGGCAGCGCGTACGGTTCCAGGCCGACCGCTTCGTCGGGCGGCCCCTCGGCGGCCAGTCGGGCAACAGCCTCTCGTTCGTCACCGACAAGTGGCGGGAGCGTCGAGCAGACCGCGACGAGCGCACCGGCATACGGCGACTGCGCGTCCAGCAGCGCGAGGCGCAGCACTTCCAGCCCGGCCCGGTGCTCCAGGAGCAGCCGAGTGCCTGCTTCGGGGTCCTGGGTCGCGGCGAACTCCAGCAGCACGCAGAGGTGGTCCGGCAGCTCCTCGTCGGTCATCTCCAAGCCTGCGGCCCGGTAGGCCTGTTTGAAGCTGAGCAGGGCCAGGCCACGCTGCCGGGTGTCGCCGTGGCCGTAGTAGGTGAGGTAGAGGCAGGCGCGCCGGCGCATGTCGAACGCCTCGACGTAGTCGGCCGTGAGCTGGCTCAAGGTGGTGCGCTCGAGGTGGCCGAGGACCCCCGTCAGCGCGGACTGGGCCGGGTCGGGCAGCTCGGTCACCGCGGCGCGCAGGTTCGGCAGCCCGGCGATCAGCTCCACGGTGGGGTAGTCGAGCACCAGCCCGGCCACCCGATGCACGATGGCGCGTTGCCGCGGGTCGAGGACCTGGGCCCGCGCACGTCGTCCGACACGCATCGTGGGCAGAGGGCTCATTGCTTCTGCTCCTTCGTGGCGCCGGGGTTCATGGGATCCACCGGGGTGTCCGAGGTCTGCCGGACCTTCAGCTCCCGGAAGGTCGCCACGGCGATCGGCGTTCCAGCACCCGAGCCCTGGCCGAACGGTCCCGCGCCGCCCGCGCCGGGGCCGCCCTCGTAGTCCAGGCTGCACTCGGTGGCCAGTTCCTCGAGGTGGTGGGCCTGCTCGGCGTGCGCCGGCGGGATCACGTACCGCTCGTCGTACTTGGCGATCG
>JBDTMW010000232.1:0-4142 GCA_039934065.1 Actinomycetota bacterium
CTTCGGTGAACCGCGGAGTGCCGATCATCCTGGATGAGCCCAAGCACCCGGTCTCGCTCTCACTGCGCGCCTTCGCCGACCAGTACATTCTCAACCCGGCGCCGCCGAGCCTTCCGGCCGGTGAAGGCGATGATGAGCTGGTCGAGACCAGACGCTCGTCGCAGCAACCGCGGCGCGAGATGCGCCTGTTCCGTAGAGGGGTGAAGTGATGAGTCTTGCCGACCGCCTGGAGCAGGCACGACGATCGCAGCCGATCGCGCCAAATGGGCACGACGGCGCAACCGGCGGGAAGCCGCAGATAATCCGACTCGTCGACCCCTTCGCGGCGGTGAAGGCCAGCGTCCATCAGGGGCTGCTGGATTCGCTGGGTCCCCAGCTGTACGACCCGCACCTGGAGCAGTCCGAGCTGGAGCTGCGGGTTCGCCAGACGCTGCAGACCGTCATCGACTCAGAGAACACGCCCCTGTCGGCATCGGACCGCACCCGCATCGCCCAGGAGGTCTCCGACGAGATCCTGGGCCACGGGCCGCTGGAGCCGTTGCTGCGTGACGGTGAGATCACCGAGATCATGGTCAACGGGCCGGATGACATCTTCGTCGAGCGGGCGGGCAAGATCTACGCTGTCGATGCCCGGTTCACCAGCGACGCTCACCTGCGGCGGACCATCGACAAGATCGTGGGCCGTGTCGGGCGCCGGGTTGACGAGAGCTCTCCGATGGTCGACGCCCGGCTGGCCGATGGCTCCCGGGTTAATGCAGTCATTGCGCCGATCGCCCTGGACGGCAGCATCCTGACCATCCGTAAGTTCTCTCCCGACCCCTACACCGACCGCGACCTGATCGCCTTCGGCACCATCACCGCGCAGGTGCGTGACTTCCTGCAGGCCTGCGTCCTGGGGCGCCGCAACATCATCATCTCCGGAGGCACCGGCTCTGGAAAGACCACGCTGCTCAATGTGATGTCCGGGTTCATCCCCGACGACGAGCGGATCATCACCGTCGAGGATGCGGCCGAGCTGCAGCTGCGCCAGCGGCACGTGCTGCGACTGGAGGCCCGCCCATCCAACACCGAGGGCAAGGGTCAGGTCTCGATCCGAGAGCTGGTCAAGAACTCCCTGCGGATGCGCCCCGACCGGATCGTGGTTGGTGAGATCCGTGACGGGGCCGCGCTGGACATGTTGCAGGCGATGAACACCGGCCACGACGGCTCGCTGACCACGGTCCACGCCAACACCCCCCGTGACAGCCTCTCCCGTGTGGAGACGATGGTGCTGATGGCCGGCATCGACCTGCCCATGCGGGCTATCCGCGACCAGGTGGCCAGCGCGGTGGACCTGATCGTCCAGCAGGCTCGCATGAAGGACGGCAGTCGCAGGGTCGTGGCGATCACCGAGGTTGAGGGCATGGAAAGCGATGTCATCACCCTGCAGGACCTGTTCGTCTTCGACTACGCCGCCGGCCGCGACGAGAACGGCCGGTTCCGTGGCACCCTGCGTAGCACCGGTCTGCGCCCGAAGTTCGCCGAGCACCTGCACGATCTGGGGATCGAGCTGCCGCCGTCCATGTTCCTGCGCGGGGCCGGCTGATGAGGGGCGGGCTCGCCATCCAGTCATGTCTCCGCACGGCCGGCGTCTCGTTGCTGATGGCGGGGCTCGTGGCTGGGTCGTCGGTCATGGTGTCTACGGCAGCTTTTGCTGCACCGGCGCCCGGTGATGTGGCCCTCAGCGACGTTCAGATCACCGCGACCGGTCTCACCGCCATCTTGACAGCGCACGCGGCCGGGGGTGCCAAGATCGACCCCGCCTCGGTCACAGCCACCCTTGGCGGAGTGGGCGCGGCCGTGACGGTCCAGCCGATCGCCCATGAGCGTCGGGTCACGACGTTGTTGATCGATACCAGTGGTTCGATGGGTGCCACCGGTATGGCGACCGTGGTGCGGGCAGCGGACGCGTTCCTGGCTTCCGCACCGGTCGACGTGTACGTCGGTGTCGTCGCCTTCTCGACGGTGCCAAAGGTGGTCACCGCGCCGACCTTGAACCGGGCCGTGGTGCGGGCGGCTGTCGCGGGCCTGAAGTCTCAGGGTGAGACCAGCCTGTATGACGGAATTGCGTCCGCGTTGTCGCAGCTGGGGACCACCGGGGATCGCAGCTTCATCCTGCTCAGCGACGGTGGCGACACCCGAAGCCATCGCACCCTGGCCCAGACTGTCGCGGCGCTGTCGACGTTCGGGGTGCGCGCCCAGGTGGTTGCCTTCAAGACCAGCGACACGGACAGTTCGGTGCTGGCCGGTCTCGCCTCCGCCGGGCATGGCTCCGTGGCTGCGGCAGGCAACGATGCTGCCGTCTCGGCGGCATTCAAGCTGGCAGCCCAGGACCTCGGGTCGCAGGTGCGGGTCGTCATCACCGCACCGCCTTCGGTAGGTGGTCTGCAGTCCTTGAAGATGTCGGCAACGGCCGGCGGTAAGGCACTGCAGAGCGTCACATCGGTCAACCTTGCGGTCAAGAGTCCGCCCCCGTCGGCGACGGCGGAGCCATCAGCGGTCCCGGTTGCGCCGGCGCTGGGGTCATCGCTGGGGGTGGCGAAGGGGCCGTTCGGCCTGGCCTGGATGGTTTGGGCCGCGCTGCTCGCGATCTTCATCGGGCTTGGCGGTGTGGTTATGGTCCTGGTTTCGCCGTCCTTCGAGTCGCGCCGTCAGCGTCGGGTCGAGTCGATCGAGCGCTATGTCGCCGGCACGACAGTTCAGGCAAATCTGCCGTCGAACCCGACCGTGACCTCGATCACCGAGAGCATTATCAACCTGGGTGACAAGGTGATGGACAGCCGATCCTCCACGCCGAAGACCCAGCGGCTTCTGGAGCGTGCGGACCTGCCGTTGCGACCGGGGGAGTGGGCGGTTCTCCGGGTTGTTTCCATTGTTGTCGGTATCGCTGGTGGCATGGTCTTGATCCGTGGTGGCCCGATCGCGACTCTCATCGGCGCATCGTCGGGGGCGCTGGCCGGAGTCGTGCTGCCCGCGCTGTTCCTGAAGTTCGCGGCCTCACGTCGGGCCAAGAAGTTCGAGGGGCAACTGCCCGACGTACTGACCCTGGTCGCCAGCAGCCTTTCGACAGGGTTCTCGTTGCTGCAGGCTCTCGACGCGGTGGCCGGGGACTACACCGACCCGTCCGGCAAGGAGTTCTCCCGTGCTTTGGCTGAGACCCGCATCGGTGCCGACATCGATGACTCCCTGGCCCACCTGGCTGATCGGATGGACAGCACCAACATGCGCTGGACCGGGATGGCGATCAACATCCAGCGTCAGGTCGGTGGCAACCTGGCCGAGACTCTGCGTAACACCGCGGCCACCTTGCGCGAGCGGGAGTCCTTGAAACGTCAGGTCAACGCTCTCTCGGCCGAGGGCAAGCTGTCGGCCTACATCCTTATCGCTCTGCCGATCGGCATGTTCCTGTACATGGTCATGGTCAACCGGCCGTACGTGGAGCTGCTGTGGACCAACACGATCGGGATCGGGATGCTCGTCGGCGGGCTCGTCTCGATGGCCATCGGCATCTTCTGGATGCGCAAAGTCGTCATTGTGGAGGTCTAGACATGGGTGCCCAGATGTTGTTGTGGTTCGGCGCCGCAAGTATCGCCGCGGCCTGCGTGATCCTGTTCCTGGTCGTGGTCCTTGGCAGTGGTGAGACTACCGGGGCTGCCCGGAGCCTGGCGCTGATCGAGAACTCCGTGTCGTTGAAGGAGGTCGGGCTCAACGAGCTCCCTGCCTTCGACCGGCTCGTCACCCCCTTCTTGTCGGGGATGAAGGGCATCGCCCTGCGCCTGTCTCCATCGGGCACTGGGGAGAAGCTCAGCCGGTTGCTTGACCTGGCCGGGAACCCGGTGGGCATGACCGTCGAGCGGCTGCTGGGTTTCAAAGGTGCGGGGCTGCTTGGCGGCGGCCTGCTCGGGTTGCTCTACGGGGGGGTGAGCGCGAGAGGGGTCCTCTTCGGCGTGATCGGCGGTGTCCTCGGGTTCATGGTGCCCGACCTGCTGATCTACAACATGGGTGCCAAGCGGCAGGAGGTGCTACGCCGCGGCCTGGCCGACGCCCTTGACATGCTCACGGTCTGTGTCGAGGCCGGCCAGGGGTTTGACTCCTCCATCTTG
>JBDTMW010000233.1:0-4135 GCA_039934065.1 Actinomycetota bacterium
TCCGCCGTGCCGGCTTCGGTGAACCGCGGAGTGCCGATCATCCTGGATGAGCCCAAGCACCCGGTCTCCCTCTCACTGCGCGCCTTCGCGGACACGTACATCTTCAACCAGTCGACTCCGGCTCCGACAGTTGCCCAAGAGTCGGACGGTCCGGTCGAGCGCGACGGATCCTCGCCGCCAGATTCGCGGCGCGAAATGCGCTTGTTCCGTAGAGGGGTGAAGTGATTGGCTCGAGCAACACCTCAGCGGACTCAACTGAACCCATAGCCCCTGGTGGCATTGCGATCCGGAGTCAGCTCACGTGTGCCTTGACTAGTCCGAGACGGACCGCTGCCATGATCGCGCTCGCGCGGTTGTGGGCGCCCAGTTTCTCGTAGACCTTGCCGACATGCGTCTTGACCGTCGACTCGCTCATGAACAGCTGACGCGCGACCAAGGCCACGGAGTCGCCATCGACGAGCCGCAGGAGTACCTCGGTCTCGCGCGGTGTCAGGACTGGCCGTGCTGCTGCCATCGTGCTGCGCCGTCGCAGGGCGGCGGCCAGCCCGGTGGCGGTGAACGACTCTGGCGCGCTGGCAGTGCGACGGATTGCTTCTAGCACGTCATCGGAGGCTGAGCTCTTGAGGACGAGAGCCGACGCCCCCGTGTCGAGGGCCTCGAGCAGGGTGTCATCGTCGCTGTGCATGGTGAGAACGACGATGCCCAGCGTGGGATCGGCTAACCTGGCCGACCTGGCCAGGGACAGCCCGCTTCCGTCCGGCATCGTCACGTCGACAACCAGCACGTCGGCGCCACCCTCGGCGACGAGGGTTTGTCCGCCTGCGAGTGATGAAGCCTGACCTACGACGCTGAGATCGGGCTCGGAGTCGATCATCCGGGCGATGCCTTCACGAACGAGGTTGTGGTCATCCACGATGACGACTCGGGTAGTCATGAGATCAGGCGCATCCTTTCGGGGACGAGGTACTTCAGGTGTTTGGGCCGGTGGGCGTTGAGTGCGAGGGTGATCACGACGCCGGTGACTCCGGGTTGAACGAGGATCTCGGCGCCCACAGCCGTCAGCGGGTGGTCGATGAAGGAGTTCGTGCTCAGGCTTGAGAGCCCGTCGTGCGAAATGTGCAGCCATGCCTGCGGCGCATTGACATTGAGACGTAGCTCGACCGCGGTCGTGCCGTGGGCATGACGGGCGTCAGCCAGGACCTCCAGGACCAGCCGATAAATCAGGGTCTCGACGTGAGCCGGGAGTCGATAGGTGGACTCGCTGAGTCGCAGTCCGACGGTGAGCCCGGACGCGGCTCCGAACTGCTGGAGCCGAGCACCCACGACGGCCCCCAAGCCCTGGTCGGGGCGCACCGCCAGGCGCAGGTCGGCGATACGCAGACGCAGGTCGGTGAGCACCCGGCTCAGGTCTGCGCGTGCCTCGTCAAGCGATTCCGCGAGGTGGGGGGCTTCGGTCGCGGCATGACGGCGGGTCACATCGATGCGATAGCCGAGGGCGACGAGTTCCTGGGCTATGCCGTCGTGCATCTCGCGGGCGAGGCGTTCGCGTTCCTCGAATGCCGCACGTTGACGCAGCGCAGTGAAGATCATGGCCACGTCCACGTTGGCACTGTGACCCTCGGCGAGAGCGACCAGAGCGCCGAGCTCATCGCTGCGGAAGGGGGCCGTGGCCATCCGGTCCAGGACGACGACGCCGATGCGGGCGCCATCCGGGTCTCGCATGGGAGCTGCCGCGATTGCCCTGTCAACGTCGGCCGAAGCCCAGAAACCTGCCTCCGCGACCGCGTTGCGCCACACCCGTCCGAGTACGGAGTCACCGGTCGTCGGGTCTGGCCACGGCAGACGATCTATGCCGCGAAGCGCCAGGGGGACTGCCGGCTCGGAGCCGAAGCCGACCAGGACCGCCATGCGACAGCCGGGGATCTTGGCTTTCGCGGCGTCCAGCAGGAGCTCGGCTGAGGCAGGCGCGTCGAAGCCGCCGTCCAGCGCACCTGCGAGCGCGTCGAGCCGTCGAAGCAGGCGCGCTGCCTCGTGAGCTGCCGGACTGGCCGTCGTAGTCAGCGACCCAGCCTTCCGCTGGAGCTGCGAGGCCCACGCGGCCAGGAACCCCAGTAGCAGGGCCAGGGTCGCCCACTTGAGGCTGCTGGCCATGTACCCGGCGGTCAGGGCACCGCGGGTCCCGGCGACGGCGAAGGCAACGATCATCGACGTTGCGACCGCCATGACAGCGGCGACGCGCCCCCACACCTCGCCGGCACGGAACACCGGGATCATCAGCAGCAGCAGTGCCGCCGGCAGCGGAGCCGCATGGTTCGACGCGATGGCTGCCCCCGCGATCCCGGCACCCGAGGCGGTCAGGATGATGGCTTGGGCGCGGCGCGTGTTCGGGTGGCCAAGGCCGATTGCCAGCACGCTGCCGGCCAAGAGGTCCAAGGTCAGGATCAACAGCGCCCAGGGCAGGATGGTCAGGACGTCCTGGCCGAAGGATCCAAAGGCGATCGCGATGGCCACGATGGCAGACCGGAGGAACGTGGACATCGACATCGACCACATCGCACGCACCGCGGCCACCTGTCTACTATCCCGTGGTCGGAACTGACCAGTCCTTCCACAAGAATATGCCATCTGTACGTCAAATAACGGATAACTACTGCATTTGCTGCAGTTAGCGTGTCGGTCGCGGCGCGCACATCCCATCGGCCACAGATCTCGTCATTCACACCCGGTTGGCGCGCAGGTGTGCCTCTCATGGTCCGCCGGGCAGGCTGGGGCGCATGACCTTGATCGGAATCGCCCGCCGTGGCCTCGCGGCCACTCTCGAGATGGCGCTGCCGACGACCTGCGGTGGGTGTGGTGCGCCGGGCATCACGTGGTGCGATATCTGCGCAGGGGAGGCGCGGCATGCCGCCAATCAGGGGACCGCTCAGCGGATTGGCCCCACTCCTTGCCCCACGGGTTTTCCACCCACCTGGGCAGCCAGTCCGTATGAGGCCGCCGCCAGGAAGGCCCTCGTCGAGTTCAAGGATGGTGGCCGCCGAGATCTGGTGGGGGTGCTGGCGCCGTTGTTGGCCGCCGCGATGGCTGCAGCGCTAGCGGGGGACGCACATCTGCAGGCAGCCTTGGCAGCTGGCAACGGGCCTGTCCTGGTCGTTCCTGTTCCGTCCTCGCCGGCCGCCGTTCGCCGGCGTGGCGACGCGCCTCTGGCGCTGTTGACGCGTGCTGCCGTTCGTGAGGTGGGCTTCTCGCCTCGCCAGCTCATCGTGTCGCCGGCGCTGAGGCTTCGGCGCCGGGTGGCCGACCAGGCGGGCCTTGATCACATCCAACGGGCCAGCAACCTCGAGCAAGCGATGCAGGTTCGGCCCCGATGGCGGACCAGCATCGCCGGGGTCAACTGCCTGCTCGTGGACGATGTCTTGACCACGGGCGCCACCCTGGTGGAGGCCGCTCGAGCACTGCGCGCTGGCGGCTCTGGGCATGTCGCAGCAGCCACGGTGGCAGCGACCCAGCGACACGGCCAGCGACCCGGAATACCAGGTCGGTGAAGGTGCGCAGAAAGTACCCCTTGGCCGGGTTTACGGCCACCTCACAAGCCTTTGACCTGCGGGTTTATGATCCGCTGTATCGCGTTACGCAATCGTGGTCTAGCGTTGGCATATGACCCCCAGGGCCGCCGTTCCAACGGTCGGAGTAGGGCGTCGCCACCGTCGCACGGTGGGCGACGCGGGGGCATACATGGGGCACCAGACCGGGGGTGGTGCGGCGGATAGATAGGTCCTGCGCGGGCCAAGGAAACTATCGCGAACCTCATAAGGAGGACACCTATGGAGATTGTCGTCACTGGACGGCACGTCCAAGTTTCAGAGCGCTTCCGCGCCCACTTGGATGACAAGTTGGCCAAGGTTCCGCAACTCGCACCGCGCGTACAGCGCCTCGATGTTGTGGTCACCCACGAAGTCAACAAGCGCCAGTCCAAAGCATCCGACCGCGTTGAGATCACATGTCATGTCAAGGGACCCGTGGTGAGGGCCGAGGCCGTCGCCGACGACAAGTACGCCGCCCTGGACATTGCCATGGACAAGTTGCTGGAACGCCTCAGGCGTGACCACGACCGACGTCGGGTGCATCGTGGGCGACA
>JBDTMW010000234.1:0-4134 GCA_039934065.1 Actinomycetota bacterium
CGTGGCGGCTGTCACCTACTGGTGCGGTTTGTTGCTGGAGTGACGCATGAGGAGACGCCGCAAATGGCCGTTCGAGCACGGTTAGTCACGATGGGCGGTGCGGCGCTCACGCTGCCGTTGCTCGCCATTGGCCTGGCCTCGACCGCTCACGCTGACACGACGCCCGTGGCACCGGTTCCCCCCGTCAAACCCGGCCCTTCGCCCCTGCTCCCGGCGGCGCTGTTTCCTACTCCGGCAAAGGCTCTTCCTGCGGCGCTCGACATGAGGACGCCGTACGAACCCCAGGTGTCCTGCGACCCCCGCGACAAGCCCGGTGTGGCTGCCTTCGCCGCATTGATGAAGTCCACCTACAAGGCGGGGGCAACCGGGATCAGCCGCACGTGCACGGCCGGTATCAGCGAGCACTTCGACGGCCGGGCGCTGGACTGGATGCTCAGCTCGAAGGATCCGAAACAGAAGGCCGTGGCTGACTCGGTTGTGACCTGGCTCAGCGCCGACAACGGCGCCATGGCGCGCCGGTTCGGCATCAGCTACATCATCTGGAACACCAAGATGTGGCGGGAGTATGCGCCGGAGCGGGGCTGGGCGGCGTACACCGGCTCGGTCCCTCACACCGACCACATCCACTTCAGCTTCTCGTGGGACGGTGCCATGGCCCGCACCTCCTGGTGGACCGGGAAGGCGACCACGGTCGTCGACCTGGGTACCTGCCGGGTCTTCGCCGGCCAGTACGCGCCGCTGTACACGGTGCCGCGCACGGCTGCCTGTCCCACCAACCTTCCCGTGGCTCCGGCCTCGCCGTACCCGGTGTACGTCATCGGCCAGAAGAATGCTCAGATCGCCGTGGCGCAGAAGGCTCTGGGAGTGACTGCTGACGGAGAGTTCGGGCCGCTGACCTACGCCGCGTTGGTTGCCTGGCAGTCCAGGGTGGGTGTCCAGATCACGGGAGTCCTGGACAAGGCCACCTGGGCACGGCTGGTCCCGACACCTCCTGCCCCACCAGTGACCTCGCCACCCGTGACGACGCTGCCGAAGCCAGCGCCGTCACCGACACCGACCCCAGCTGTCACCCCTTCGCCTGTCACGACCGTGCCGAGCCCAGCGCCTGCGCCTTCATCAGCCCTGGCCCCGATACGGCCGGTGTTCAAGACTCCGGCGGCGCCTGTGGCATCGACCCCCTACACGGCGTACAAGGCGACGATCCTGCGGCAGGGATCCAGGGGACCGGCCGTGGTCGCGCTTCAGCGCGCGATCAAGGTCACTCCCGACGGAGCCTTCGGGCCGAGGACACGGTCTGCGCTCGTGACTTTCCAGAAGCTGCAACATATTTCGCCCAACGGCATCGCCGATCGTCTGGTGTGGGACCGGCTCGAGAGGCGTGACAACCCGCTGCTGGGCTACCGCGGGCTCACCCTGAAGCAGGGCTCCAAGGGTGTTGCTGTGGTGGCTCTGCAACGCGCTTTGCGTGTGGCCCCGGATGGCGCCTTCGGTCCGAAGACAGCGGCTGCGGTGAAAGCGGTCCAGTCCCGCGCAAAGCTGACGCCGACCGGCGTGGTCAGCGGCGTGACCTGGGTCGCGATCGAGAGGCAGATCAAGCGCTGAGCGTGACGCCTTCGGAGGCGAGCCGCGCGGGATCGGTCCCGCTTCCAGCACGTTGTCCGTTGCGAGCAAGGACCACTGACCCGTCGATGGCCCATGCTGCGAGCGTGGACTCTAGAACGTCAGCCAGATCGCCGGACAGGCTCACCCGCGCGCCTGTTAGCCAGTCTCGTTGTGGCACAACACTTCTGTATGCCGTTGGCCCACCTCGGGTGATCAGCGCCACGCCCTCAGGTGGGGCAGCGCTGCGTGCGGAGAACTGGTCCCCATAGGTCGCCAGCTCTCGTGCCTCATCCATGACACCGGCCGGCACGTGGCCCGGATGGACGCGGGCGAGGGCGGCCAGAGTGACGAGCACGACGTCGTCCGGAGCCGGCTGGAGGGAGGCCGCCAGGCCGGGGTCGTCGCAGATCAGGAGGTCCGGTGAGGCTGCGCCGACACAGTCCACGGTGCCTCCGACCGACCACACCGCGAAGGCCCAGTAGAGGGCGCGCCAATGGGGGGGCAGGGCCAGCCGGACGACGAAGCCAGGCTCCAGGTCGTACTCATCCTGAAGAGCGTTGCCAGCCTTGGAGACCCAGTTGTTCACCACCTTGCCCGAGAGCTCGATGCGCTCGCCGCGGGTGGGGCCCGGGGTGTCCTCGTAGAAGGTGACCCGCGGTCGGGCAGGGTCAGAGCGGAGGATGTCGGCAAGGACCGAAGCTGGGGTTCGTGCGGTGGCGGGCACTAGGCCGCTCCAGGCTCCGGTGCGGAGGTTCGGGGGAACTGCTGCACGAAGTCCTTGACGACCGCACCGGACAGGTCGCCGCACAGCTCACGGTGCCCGGCCTGGCTGGCCACTGAGGTCTTGTCGGCCGAGAGCGTGGCCGACCAGTGCGACAGGGCGAACTTCTTGCCCGCCGGCAGCTCGCCATAGGACGGGTCCCAGGCGGACACGATGAACTTGTCCAGCGCCCAGTCGGTCTTGTTGGCGACCTTTGCGAGCTGCTCGAGCTCGGCCTTCTTGGCATCGCCGGCGGTCGCGTCGTACCAGAGGATCGTGTAGCCGTGCTCCAGGTTGTGTACGAGATCCTCCATCGCTGGTCGGTCCTTGGCGGTGTAGAAGTTCTGACCGTTGCTGGGCGCCGGCTCGGCGAAGTGGGGGCCGTTCGAGGGCGGCACCGTGTCGTACTTGACCTTCACAGTCTGGGGTGCGGAGGTGCCGGGGCCGACGTGGTTGCCGTTGCCGCTGGCCTTGTCCGTGGTGATCGCATCGCACGAGGCGGCAGCCGCTGTCACCCCGATGGACTCCAGTGCCACGTCAGGCTGTTTGTTGCGGCCGTCGTAGACCGCGTAGCCGATCCCCCCGGCCAGCACGATCAGGAGCACAGCGCTCCCCGCGATGATCTGCCGGCGCACGCGACTTTCGCGCGCCTTCTCCAGCCGCTGCATCTCGGCAATGCGGGCCTTACGGTCCTGGCTGACCTGCTTTTTGGGCACAGTGGTCCTCGCGAGTAATCCGGGTTGGATGGTTCGACTGGGTTCGATACTGCGGCCGAGTTTACGTGCTGTCATGTGCGGCGTCAGTGATGTCTCATTGCTGCGCGAGACTGGGTGGGTGATGGAACCCTCCGGCCGGCTCTGGACCCCGGGCCGGCCACTGGACCTGAAGGCGGTCGTCGCCGGCCTGCGCCATGGCCACGGCGACCCTGCGTTTGCTCATGATCCGGATGGCACGATCTGGCGCGCAGTCCGTACGCCGGAGGGGCCGGCCACGCTGCGCCTCCGCCAGGTCGAGGGGTCAGCGATCCAGGCGACGGCGTGGGGCCCGGGTGCTGGGTGGGTTCTGGAGTCGGTGCCGACGATGCTCGGCGAACAGGACGACGCCACCGGTTTCGTCGCGCACCACCCCCAGGTCGCCGAGGCGGCGCGACGGTTCAGCGGATGGCGCGTGCCCCGGACCGGGCTGGTTCTGGAGGCGTTGGTCCCCTCGATCATCGCCCAGAAGGTCACCGGCCAGGAGGCGTTCAGCTCCTACCGCACCCTCGTCCACCGCTATGGCGAGCGGGCACCCGGCGAGGGTGAAGCGCGCGGGTTGTGGGTCGCGCCCTGTGCCAGCGGATGGGCGCGGATCCCGTCGTGGGAGTGGTTGCGAGCCGGGGTCGACGGCGCCAGGTCTGCGGCAGCTGTGCGGGCCGCCGGTGCCGCGGGCCGTCTGGAGCAGTGCGTTGGTCTGAGCCGCGACCAGGCCGATCGACGACTGCGCGCGATACCGGGGATCGGGGTCTGGACGGCGGCTGCGGTGGAACACACGGCGCTCGGTGATCCCGACGCCGTCAGCTTCGGCGACTATCACGTCGCCAAGAGCATCGGGTGGGCACTGACTGGCTCCGAGGTCGACGACGACGGCCTGGCTGAGCTGCTCGAACCCTATGCAGGACACCGGTATCGGGTGCAGGCGCTGCTCAAGCTTGCGGGTGCTGCGCCTCCGCGTCACGGTCCCCGGATGCCGGCCCGGACCCACCTGCCGAATCGTTTCCGCTGATGCTCAGGCCT
>JBDTMW010000235.1:0-4124 GCA_039934065.1 Actinomycetota bacterium
AGCTTGAGCATGAAGATCGACGCCGTCGACTGTTTCGGTTACGACCTGCACTACGTACACGGCGAGTACGTGATGTCGGGGAACCGCGCTGCCACCTCCGAGATCGGCACCTTGGTGCGTCTGCGCACCGATGACGGGCTGGTGGGCTGGGGTGAGATCACCCCGCTCGGCAACCGCTACCTGCCGACGCACTGGGCTGAGGTACGGGCCGCATTGAGTACGCTGGCGCCTGCACTGATCGGTCAGGACCCGACCAACGTCAGCGGCATCCGGCGCGTCCTCGATGCTGTCCTCCTGGGTGGCGACTACGCCAAGGCTGCCATCGACGTCGCATGCTGGGACCTGCTTGGCCAGGCTGCGGGGCTGCCGATCTCGGCCCTGCTCGGCGGCGTCTTGCAAGAGGACTTCCCGCTGTATGAAGCCGTCCCGCTGGCGGCCCCGGAGGTGATGGCCGAGTTCGTGGTGCGGCGCGAGGCGGCAGGCATCAAGCGGTTCCAGCTGAAGGTGGGCAACGACCCGTTCGACGACGCCGTGCGCACCAAGACCGTCGTTGACGCGGCAGCATCAGACACGCTCGTGGTTGCCGACGCCAACGGCGGCTGGAACCTGCGCGCAGCCCAGATTGCACTGCGGGAGATGGCAGACCTGCCCATATTCGTCGAGCAGCCTTGCCGCGACACCGACGACTGCATCTTTGTCACCCGTCACTCGTCGCTTCCCCTGGTGCTCGACGAGTCGATCTTGACGTCCAAGGACGTGTTCCGCGCTAAGTACGACGCCGGTGCCGTCTCGATCAACATCAAGATCAGCCGAGTAGGTGGCCTGACCCAGGCCGCACGCATGAGGGATCTGATGCAGGACCTCGACATGATGATCTCGATGGAGGACAGCTGGGGGGGTGACGTGGTTACCGCCGCGGTGAGCCACCTGGCAGCGAGCACCCGTCCCGAGAACTTCCAGAACGCATCGTTCATGAACGATTGGACCGATGGCCACGTCGCTGGCTACGAGCCGCGATCACAGAACGGCCGCGGGTCCGCGCCGACCCGACCCGGGCTGGGCATCACGGTCGAGACTGCAGGGCTCGAGAACATCTTCACCGTCCACTGACCGCTGTGACAGCCGGGCAGCCAACCCCTGTCCGCGCGAGTCTGGGTCCGCTGCTCCTGCCAGAGGACGGTGTCCGCGCCGATCACGGGCGGGCCATCACGCCCGGCAGGCGGGCTAGCGGTGCTCCTCCTGGATCGAGTTGCCGCCGTCGACCACGAAGAGCTGTCCGGTCAGGTAGCTGGCTGCGGGGGAGGCCAGGAACGCCACGAGCTCGGCGACCTCCTGCGGGCGGCCGGGCCGTCCGACGGGTGTCGCGGCGCCCATCGCCAGCTCGTGAGGCGGCGACGACGGGGTGGCGATCCAGCCCGGTGCCACGGCGTTGATGGTGACGCCGCGGTCGGCGACCTCCAGGGCCACGGCGCGGGTGAACCCGACCAAGGCAGCCTTGGCGGCATGGTACGCGACGTCGCCACGGTAGGCCACGAGCGGACCTGACACCGACGTCATGACCACGATGCGGCCGTACCCCGTGTCGAGCATGGCTGGCAGCGCAGCCCGAGTCATCGCCATCACCGTGTCGAGGTTGCGTGAGATCGACCGTTGCCAGACGTCGTCGCCCAGCCCGACCAGGCCACCTGCGACGTCTGGGTCGGAGACCGAGGTCATGCCGGCGTTGTTCACCAGGGCATCAAGCCGGCCGAAGGTGTTCAAGGCCAGTCGTACCAGCGACTCCGCGGTGCCGGCCGAGGTCAGGTCACCCACCAGGGCAACGGCACGTCCGCCTTCGGCCTCGATCTCGGCGGCCCGCTCGTGGATGCGGTCGGTGGTCGAGGTCAGCACGAGTGCCATTTCGCGCGCGGCGAGGGCCCTGGCACAAGCGAACCCGATGCCGTGCTCACTGCCAGCGCCGGTGACCAGCGCGACGGGTGTGGCGGACACCGCTCATCAGCTCCTTGTCGTCCTGGGGTTATCGCGAGGCTATCGGACCGAGTCCGGGAGATCTGGGCCCAGGCTCAGTCGGTCGAACCGCGCTCCCAGATCGACTTCATCTCGTTGAACGCGCGCTCCATGATGCCCAGCATCGCCGCGTGCGCCTCGTCGGCGTTCCCGCGTTGGATCGCGCTCGCCACGTCGACATGAAGCTGGAGTGCTTCGTCGTGCGGATGCCGCGGCATGAGTCCGTAGTGCGTTCGACCAGTGAGCACCTCTTCGACGAGCGTGTTGAGCTTGGCGAACATCTCGTTGCCGGAGCACGAGAGGACGAGACGATGAAACTGGATGTCAAGGATGAGAAAGGTTTCCGCATCGTTGGACTGCCCAGCTGCCCACAGCTTGCCGGCCAGTCCCATCAGCTCGCTGGCTCCGGCCAGCGGTGCTCGCACCGCCGCCAGCCGTGCTGCTTCGGGCTCGATGGCAGTGCGCAGCTCGGTCAGGGATCGCAGCTGCGCGATGCGTGCCGGGGAGGCCAGGCGCCAGCGGATGACCTGCGGGTCGTACAGGTTCCACTCTGAGGCCGGCAGGATCTGCACGCCGACCCGGCGACGTGAGGAAACCAGGCCCATCGAGGCGAGCACTCGAATCGCCTCACGCACGACCGAGCGGGAGACTCCGTGGCGCTCTTCGAGCTGATCGATACGCACCACGGAGCCACTGGCGAGGTCGCCGGCGCAGATTGCCAGCCCCAGAAGGTCAAGGACGCGTGCATGCAGCCCGGTCAGTGCGGTGCTGCTCCCAGGCACCTCCGGCGGAAGGGCGAGCACATCGGGCGCCGCGGTTGTCTTCGCCAGATCGGTCATGCCATAGATCATATCGTTATGGTTACGACTGTTGCTTACATATGCTTTATTGCGTAGCGTCGCGGCATTGAGGCAGATGTAAAGTTGCCAGGTCGAGCGTCGCAGCCAGAGTGCGGGCTCACGAGATGGGAGACACAGTGAAGCGTCATTCAGTTGTACCTGTCGCCGCCATAGCGGCAGTGGCATTCGTGGCCACGGGAGCGTTGACCTCCTGCAGCAGCGGCGGCACGTCCGCTGCGGACGCAGGGTCGAAGACCGTTCGGGTGACCCTCGCCAACCACGTGTGGACCGACACCATCAAGAGCAAGCTGCCGGAGTTCGAGAAGGCGACGGGCTTGAAGGTTGAGCTGAGCCAGTACGGCGAAGACCAGCTTTCCGCCCAGTACAACGTCAAGCTCAACGCGGGCACGAGCGAGATCGACGTCATGATGTACCGACCTCTGCAGGAGGGGAAGCTGTTCGCCAAGAACGGCTACCTGGCGGACCTCAGCACCGACGTGAAGACGAACAAGCAGTGGGGCTGGGAAGACTTCCAGGCCGGGCCCGTCGGGACGACGACCTACAAGGGCAAGGTTGTCGGAGTTCCGACCATCACCGAGCAGGAAGTTCTCTACTACCGCAAGGATCTTCTGACCAAGGCCGGACTCCAGGTGCCCAAGACGATGGACGAGCTCCAGGCGGCTGCCAAGGCGATCCAGGCGCAGAACCCCGGGGTAGCGGGCTTCGTCGCTCGCACCGGAAAGTCGCCCGCGGTAACGCAGTTCTCGAGCTTCCTCTACAGCTTCGGTGGTGACTTCATCGACGAGAGCGGCAAGTCTGGGGTGGCAAGTGACGCGGCAAAGAAGGCGTACGCGTTCTACGGCGGCCTGATTCGCAACTACGGTCCAGCCAACGTCAGCACGGACATGAGCTGGCCCGAAGCAATGGCCATCTTCACTCAGGGCAAGGCGGGCTTCTACACCGAGGCCGACAGCCTGTACAAGAACGCCACGGATCCGGTGAAGTCGAAGGTCGCAGATACCGTCGGGTTCGCTCCGATGCCGGCCGGAGCCGCCGGTTCAAAGGCGTACAACGTGCCTTCCTGGGCCCTTGGGGTCAACGCGGCCTCGGCCAACAAGGCCAACGCGTGGAAGTTCATCGAGTGGGCCACCAGCAAGACCATGACGTTGGGGATCCAGCAGGCTGGCGTTCCCGGTGCTCGCACGTCCGTCTGGGACGACCCGGCAGGGATCGCAACCTATCCGGCGGATCTTGCCGCAGCGATCGCCGTCAGCACCA
>JBDTMW010000236.1:0-4122 GCA_039934065.1 Actinomycetota bacterium
CGCTCAGACGTGCACAACCGTGCAGGTCAGGGTGCGGGTGATGCCCGGCACGTCCTGGATCTTGGCGATGACCAGCTTGCCGAGCTCGTCAACAGTGCGTGCTTCGACGCGGGCAATGACGTCATACGGGCCGGTGACATCCTCAGCCATGGTGACGCCGGAGATTTTCGCGATCGCCTCGGCGACCAGAGCCGCCTTGCCAACTTCGGACTGAATCAGGACGTAGGCCTGGACCACCACGACGCCTCCAAGAGAACGAGAACGGAGCAACTAGCCCCGAGATGAACGGTATTCAGCAAGCGGAGCCCTGTGTGGACCCTGCTGTGCAGACGCTACCGTGCGAAGGCACGGTTCGTCCCACTGGGAGGTCATATGTTGGTTGAAAACCCTGAACCCGCCGGGCCCACGCTCGGCGAGCTTGGCGAGGACGGGCTGCTGGCAACAATCTTCCCGCTGCTGCCGGGCGGACCCGGGGTCCTGATCGGACCGGGTGACGACACTGCTTTGCTCAGCGCCCCTCATGGGTCGGTGCTGGCCACGACCGATGCGATGGTCCGGGGTCGGGACTGGCTGGACGAGTGGTCGACGGGCGCAGACGTGGGCGCCAAGGCTGTGGCTCAGAACCTCGCCGATATTGCCGCCATGGGAGGTGTGCCGAGCGGTCTCCTGGTGACCCTGATAGCAGATCCCCGGACATCACTCGCGTGGGTCCGGGACTTCACCGCGGGATTGGCCCAGGCGGCCGGAGCGGCCGGCGTACCAGTGGTGGGCGGTGACCTGTCGTCGGCGCCGCAGGGGGTGCTAGTCGTGTCCGTGACGGCTCTGGGGGACTGCGAAGGTCGCCCGCCGGTACTGCGTTCGGGAGCCCATGAGGGCGATGTCCTGGCCGTGTGCGGCAGCCTGGGCCACGCGGCTGCGGGGTTTTTGTTGCTGCAACGCGGTGAGACCGGGCGCGCGCCAGAGCTGGCTGACTACCACCGCCGTCCTCGGCCGCCCTACGAGCAGGGGCCTGTGGCAGCGAGGGCAGGGGCCAGCGCCATGCTCGACATCAGCGATGGGCTTGGGCGCGACACCGGCCGTATGGCACAGGCGAGCGGGGTTGGGATCGAGCTGGACGACCTGCTTCTTGCCGACGACGTGGCACAGCTGGTTGACCCGGTGGGCGCGGACGACGCGTGGCGAAGTGTCGTCGAGGGTGGCGAGGAGCACTCGTTGCTCGCGAGTTTTCCCGAGGCTGCAGGGCTGCCGGATGGCTGGCGAAAGGTTGGCATGGTGGTGGCCGGCTCCGGAGTCCGACTACGCGGTGAGTCGGTCATCGGTCGGGGCTGGGACCACTTCGGAGGCTGAGCCGGATCGGCCTCCAGAGCGCGAAGCCGGCCTCCGCGAGGAGGTCGGCTTCGGTAGCAGTTCAGGGCAATGCGTAGTGCGTGCGCTGGGTGTCTAGCGCTTGACCTTGCCGGCCTTGAGGCATGAGGTGCAGACATTGAGACGCTTCGGGGTCACTCCCGCAACACCAACCAGAGCCTTGATGCGCTGGATGTTGGGGTTCCAACGGCGCTTCGTGCGACGGTGAGAGTGCGAGATGCTGTGACCGAAGCTCGGTCCCTTGCCGCAGACGTCGCAGTTGGCAGCCACGGGATTCTCCTGAGTTTCGATGGGGTGCTGGCGCTTGTTCAACGCACAGCGTATTGCCATGGACAGTTCGAGGCCCCGAGGCAGGTAGGCAGTACACACCTACTGAGAACGCAGCAACCACGGGAACCGGTCAAGCGTAGCCGAGTCCGCGGCCTGGGCCAAAATGAACCAGCCGGCAACGGGGCGAACAGTGCTGGAACGCGGCTGTGAGGGCTAGCCTCTCGGCAGACAGGAGAGGTGGTGCGGATGACCGACAAGAGCAGTCGTCTGGAGCGTCTCGACGCCCGTGCCGCCAGGCGCTGGGCGGTGGCCACGCGTGCCGCCTTCGCCGCCCACCGCGCCGAGATCGACGATGTCAACGTCTTTCCGGTTCCCGACGGCGACACCGGTACCAACCTGTACATGACGCTGGACTCGGCGCTCGAGGCCGCGCGCGAGGCCCCCACAGGGCCGGACCCTGATGTTGGGCCGACATTGGCCGGTGACGCTGCGGCACTGGCCCGGGCCACACTCCTGGCCGCCCGCGGGAACTCCGGCGTGATCCTCAGCCAGCTGGTCCGCGGCCTGAGCGAGGTCATCGCCGAAGCCGCGACCTCTGGCGTCGATGGCAAGGACGGAATCGACGGGCCTATGTTGGCGGTGGCCGTGCGCCGGGCCAGCGACCGCGCGTACGCCGGAGTGGCCAGGCCGGTCGAGGGGACCATCCTGTCGGTGGCCTCGGCTGCGGCCAGCGCCGCCGAGCGGGCTGCGGCCAAGGGCTCCGACCTGTATGCCGTCGCGCACGCCTCCCTGGCTGCGGCCAGGGTGGCACTGTCCGGCACGACCGCGCAGCTGCCGATCCTGGCTCAAGCCGGCGTGGTTGATGCCGGTGGCATGGGCTACGTGCTTGTGCTCGAGGCGCTGGAGCGGGTCATCGCCGGCGAGCTGACCTCGGACCGGCGGCCGGAGCACGCGGCACCCCAGCCACATCTGCCCCACCCTGGGCCTGTCGACCATCCAGGCGATGAGGGGAGCGACGCCGGCCAGACCGACTTTGGAGGACCGGCATACGAGGTCATGTATCTGCTCTCCGACAGCCAGGAAGAGGCCGTTTCCGGTCTGCGTGAACGGCTGGATGCTATAGGTGACTCGGTCATGGTGGTCGGCGGCGGGGACCTGTGGAACGTCCACGTGCACGTTGACGACGTCGGCGCAGCCATCGAGGCGGGCATTGAGGCGGGACGACCGCATCGCATCGTGGTCACGCACTTCGGTGACCAGTACCGCATGCGGACGACGCACGAGGCCGCCGGTGCCGTAGCGGTGGTGGCCTGGGCGGCGGGTGAGGGACTGGCTGAGGTCTTCCATCTGGCCGGTGCGGTGGTCGTGTTCAACGGATCGGGTCTGCGAGCCTCCGCGGGTCAGCTGCTGGATGCCATCCGGTCGGCCGGTGCCCGACACGTGCTCGTGCTGCCCAACGACACCGACAACCAGCTGGCGGCGGAGGCTGCAGCGTCGGCAGCAGGCGAGTCGGGAATCGAGGTCCAGGTCGTGCCGTCGGTGGCGGCGGTCCAGGGCATCGCGGCGCTGGCCGTCTTCGAGCCCACGGCCAGCGCCGATGACAACCTGCAGGCCATGAGTGGTGCTGCTTCGGCCACCCGGTACGGAGCCGTCACCGTGGCCGGTAAGAAGGCGCAGACCAGCGCCGGGTGGTGTCTCCCGGGCGACATCCTGGGCGTGGTCGGCGGTGATGTCGTGACCATCGGCAAGGATCTCGAGGTGGTCGGAGCAGAGGTGGTGGCGCTGCTGCTCGCCGGCGGTGGCGAGCTGCTGACGGTCGTCCGCGGTGCAGGGGCCGGGCCGGAGGTCGCGGCTGCGGTGGCCGCTTCGGCACGAGAGGGTGACCGCGAGGTCGAGGTCGGCATCATCGACGGCGGGCAGCCGACCTATCCGTTGCTGCTCGGGGTGGAGTGACGTGGCAGACCTGTCCACCCCGCTCAAAGGCATTCTGGGACCGACGGCAGCCAAGCTGAAGACCTCACGCGGGCTCGAGGACGTGGGTGACTTCATGGCGTTCCTGCCCAGACGTTATATCGACCCGGCGACCACGACCGACTTCAGCCAGCTCCACGAGGACGAGTACACGGTCGTGGTCGCCACCGTGCGGACTGCCACGACCCGTCCCATGCGTCAACGCCGGGGGACCATGCTGACTGTGGTCGTGGCTGACAGCGGCGGCAACGAGATGACGCTGACCTTCTTCCGGCACTTTGGGCACGTTGACCGGCTCCGGCCGGGGCGGACCGGGCTGTTCGCCGGAAAGATCCAGCGGTACAGGAGCACCTTCCAGCTTGCCCACCCGAACTACGAGCTGTTCGACGAAGAGGACACCGACGAGGCACTGGAGACCTATGCGGGTGGCTTGATCCCGATCTACCTGGAGGTCCCGAAAGTCGACTCCTGGAACATCACCAAGGCTGCTCGCCTGGTGTTCCACCAGCTTGACGA
>JBDTMW010000237.1:0-4099 GCA_039934065.1 Actinomycetota bacterium
AACGCGGTGAGCCCGAAGACGTTGTTCCGGGTGAGGTGCAGCTGCGAGCTCCTCGACTGGAACCGGTCGGCGACGTCGTCGCGATCGGTGACCAGCAGCGTGTCGCAGACCCCGGCCAGGCCGAACGTCTTGATCGGACCGTGCGTCGCCGCCCAGGCCACGTCGATGCCCGTCGCGGCGACCGCGAACGGGATGAACTCGTGCGGCGGCAGGACGACGTCGGCGTGGATCTCGTCGGAGAGGACGAACACGTCATGCTCAGCGCAGATCAACGCAACCGCCCGGAGCTCCTCCGGCGTCCAGACCCGTCCGACCGGGTTGTGCGGGTTGCACAGGATGAGCATCCGGGTGGCCGGATCCGACGCCTTCGCGGCCAGGTCGTCGAGGTCCATCCGGTAGCCCGCACCGGTCAGCGTGAGCGCGTTGCGCACCGGCCTGCGACCGGCTGCGGTGACCAGGGGCTTGAAGCCGGTGTAGACCGGGGGCTGGAGGATGACCCCGCCACCAGGGTCGGTCATCTGCTCGATCATGGCCCCGACCGAGGTCAGGACGCTCGGGCTCACCAAAGTGCGCAGGCCCGACCCGCCCCACCGATGCCGGTCAGCCATCCACGCCCAGAACGCCTCGATGATCGACGGAGGCCGCACCTCGTAGCCGTACCAGCCGGTCGAGGCTCTGGCCTGTAGCGCCTCGGTCACCTGGGGCGCCAGGTCAAGATCGGGCTCGGCGATCCACAGCGACAGCAGGGCGTCGCTGGTCCCGAACTGCTGCCGGAGAGTCGCTGGATCACTGCCCTGCCTGCGGTCCAGCCCACGTGCGTCGATCACGAAACCGGCTCCATCGCTCATCCCACCTTGGTGACTCGGAGGGGACCCAACCGTACTCCGGGCACCGCTCCGGGCGGATCACGCGGTCATCTCGGGTGAGCGGCTGCACCTCGCGACCGGCGCCTCAGAGAAGACCTGTCTGGATGGCGTACGACGCGGCGCCGGTGCGTGAGGTCTGGTCGAGCTTGGTGAGAATGTTCGCGACGTGTCGGTGCACAGTGTGCTCGCTGAGGACGAGCGACGACGCGATCTCGTGGTTGCTCATCCCCTGCGATACCAGCCGCAGCACCTCGCGCTCTCGCGCCGAGAGCGGGCCACCCGCCGGCACGCCGGCGGCATCGGCGAGCCGGCGTGCACGCGCCAGGTCGTCGCCGGCGGACAGCTCGGACAGGACCTCCGTGGCGAGCGCGAGATGACGCCTGGCCGCGGACCCGTCGCCCGTCGCAAGAAGCGCCTCCGCCAGGGAGAGCCGGGTGTGGGCCTCGTCGAAGCTCAGGTCCGCGGCGCTGAACCTCCGCACCGCCTCGGTCAGCAGCGGAACAGCGGCATCCGGTGGCGCCAAGGCCGCGTCAGCGGCCGAGGCCGTGGCCATCAGCGAGTGGGTGCCGGTCAGCTCCGCCGTCTGGCGCAGCTCGGATGCCAGGAGCCGCGCCGCATCCTCGTGGCCAGCGGCCTGCGCGACGAGAACGGCGGGCAGGAGCACGTCTGCTCGGGCCAGGCGACTGTCCGTCGGCAGCCGCTCCAGAAGGCCCCGGATCGTCGTCCAGGCGGCCGTCGGGTCGCCGCTGGACATCTGCATCCGTGCGCGCCCCGCGATCGCGGAAGGGTGAAACTCGGCCTGAGCGAAGAGCGCCTCCGCCTCGTCGAGCCGACCCTGGCGGCGCCGCAGCTCGCCCAGCTGCACCACCGCTTCGAGCCGGGTGGCGCGACGCGACGCCGAGAGCCGGTGGAGGACCCCGGTCAGCTCCTGTTCGGCCTCGCGCCACGACCCCCGCGCCACCTGGACCGACGCGTACTGGATTCGGCACACGTTGAAGAGTGGTGCGAGGTCACGTTCGGTGCAGATGGCCTCCACCCGGCGGCACCAGTCAGCCGCCCGCGTTACGTCCTTGTTCTGGTTGCAGGCCACGATGAGCCAGCAGCAGACCTTCCCCATCCACATCGGGTCCGGCACGTCACCCGACGTCGCAGCGGCCACCGATGCATCCAGCCGCGCCATGCCCCCCCGGACGTCCCCGGCGCCCGTCATGGCAAGACCCTGCAGGGCCAGACCGACGACCTCGAGATCTCCCAGGCCGAGCCTTCTCGCGATGGCTGACGCTCGCTCGCCGGCCACCAACGCGCGGTCCGGGTCATGGCTGACCTCCATGGCGAGCTCCGCCTCCCGCACGGCGTGCCAGCCGTGCTCGGCCGACTCGTCGAGCTCCTCGAGCAGCGACCCTGCCCGCCCCCACCAGCCGAGGGCCACGGACTCACCATGGCCGAACAGCAAGGAGTCCCACGCGAGGGCGGTGGCGGCCCGCGCCGCACCGAGCGAGTCGCCGAGCTCCCGATGACGCCGGTATGCCGTCTCGCGTGCGCCCACGCACGTGTCACCGTCGTCGAGCCACCAGGCGGCCTGGGCCAACCCCTCGTAGGCGAGAGGATCCTCGGTCTCCTCGGCGACAGCCCGGAACGCGGTCCAGGCGAGGCGCCACGAACCTGCGTCGAGTGCTGACTGCGCCGACACCAGAGAAGCCATCCCTCAGTATGGTCATGCCCGCACCAGGCGGGCGGGCGCCTGAGGCGTCCGCCCGATCCGGCACGGCGACGGTGGACAGGTCAGACGCTGACGCCCGCCGCCAGGGCCTTGACGTCCGCAGTGGTGAGCGGGTTCCCGGCGATCCCCCAGCTGCCGCTGTGGACCTCCTCGACCACGCACCACGTGACGGGACGCATGTTCTCTCCTTCGATGCCGACCATGGCGTCGGTGAGGCTCCGGACAATCTCCTGCTTCTGGTCGTCGGTGAAGACGTTCTCGATGACCTTGACCTGGATGAGGGGCATGTCGATCTCCTTCTGTCCTGGGCTCCGACCCTTGCGGAGCGCCTAGGACAACCCTCGGCTCCAGGAGCACATCCCCGCGTCGGCAGGACCGGCCATCCCTGCCCGGCGGGTCACTGGCCCGAACGGGCCATCGTGGGTGTGGGTGAGGCCGGGTGCGCCCATGGAGTGCCGCCATCTTGAGGCCGAGGGCAGCGGCGCTGCCTCCAGTGAAGGTCAGTTGTTCTTGGTCGTGCGCTGCTCCGCGAGTTGATCTTCCAGGAACCCCTGGGCGACTTCGAGAAGCTGATGCTGGCGTGCCTCGGCCAGCCGCTCGAAGATGGCGATGACCTCGCTGATGGTGTTCACGCCGGCTCGTCTTCGTGACCCACGACGACGCCCACCGACCCAGTGCTGGACCTGTTCATGCGTCAATTCGTCCTCTTCCCGCGAGCCGACGCGTACCTCGTGCCTGGCCCAACGATTCCACCCTGCCGTTGCGCGTGGATTCCCCCAAGGGACCAAAGTCCCTGACCAGGTGCATCCCTTGGCGGGCAGGATGGTTCTCACGATCGAGGAATGCCTCACCCCCCTGAGGGCGTCTCGGTCCAGGCCCCGGGTCGGTGTCCATGCCCGACCGGGGCCGCCCTTATGTCGCGGCAGCTGGCGACCCCTGCAGGCGGCCGTGCCTCGACCTTGTCGTGATCGTCAAGGGTCGTGGGACCTTGGTCCCTACCGGCGCCTCGCGACAGGATCGAAAATTTTTCGAAAGCCTAGGAAATAATAAGGCGGGAGTGTCGAGAGCGTGGCCAGTATCCAGGGCGAGATTGTTATCGTCCGACCTATAACTCGAGCCAGGTGCGCTTCAAGCACGTGGTGGGTGGATGGTTCGACCTGTCCGGCATCAACCGATCGACGAGCGAAGGGCTGAGCATGGGCAACATGGTCGGCACCAAGGCGGCGACAGTATGAGCGTCGTTCTTACGTGCCCGAACTGGTGCACGACCAACCACCTCGGTGACGACGAGCCCATCGAACACGACGGCCCGAGCTGGCCCGCCGTCGAAGGCGTATCGGGGAAGACCTGGGCCACTGTCGGCATCTGCACGGACGGCGAACATGGTGTGGTCGTGTGGCTCGATGCGGACTACGGGCCGAACCTGACACCGCAGCGGGCGCGCGAGGTGGCCCTGCAACTGCTCGAAGCCGCGAACTGGGTCGAGGAGCACCGCGAGGACTGACCTCAACGC
>JBDTMW010000238.1:0-4046 GCA_039934065.1 Actinomycetota bacterium
TACCGGTCAGGTCCACACCACCGAACCAGCCGACTACCGCGACCTCGCAGTCTGACTAGGTGTGTCCCCGCTGGGTAGTGACTGCGTCAGGGGACGAACCGTTCGAAGCCCAAGGCCACCGCATGATCGCCGCCGCGCTCCCGATGTGCTGAGTGCCAGATTGCTTTGCGTCTGACGTCTGAGGTCCGATCATGGGGAGAACGTAGGACCAAACGCACCACGAATGGAGGGCGACATGCAGCTGACGACATTGCACCGGCGAGCCGTCGAGCATTGGGAGGCACGTGTTGCGGCAGTCACCGACGACCAGTGGGGCGACCCGACACCGTGTTCGGACTGGTCTGTACGCGATCTGGTGAACCACGTGGTCGGTGAGGAGCTCTGGACGGCACCGCTCTTGCGCGGAAAGACGATCGAGGAGGTCGGAGGCCAGTTCGATGGCGACGTGCTCGGTAAAGACCCCCTCGAGATGGCGCGGATGTCAGCGGACGCGGCTACGGCGGTCGTTGACGAGGTCGTTCCCGCTGGCGGGGTCGTCCAGCTGTCATACGGCGATGAGGACATGGGGGAGTACGTCCGTCAGCTCTGTGCCGACCACCTGATCCACGGCTGGGACCTCGCGACAGCGACCGGTGGAGATACCTCGATGGACCCCGAGCTCGTGGCCGAGGTCGGAGCCTGGTTCGCCGAACGAGAGTCGGCGTACCGCGCCGCCGGTGCCGTTGGCCCACGAACATTTGGTGCTGATGACCCGCTGTCGGACCTGCTCGCAGGCTTCGGCCGGGACACTCGATGGGGTCCCAGCCATGCGGCCCTGGCCCGTTTCTCGGCGGCATTCGGCTCTGGTGACGTCGACGCGATCATGGCGCAGATGACCGACGACTGCGTCTTCGAGTCGACCGGACCGGCACCCGACGGGCAACGTCACGAGGGCCAGACCGCGGTACGCGCCGTATGGGAGCGGCTCTTCGGGGACACCAAGGACCCGAAGTTCACCGACGAGGAGACCTTTGTGTCCGGTGACCGAGCCTGCGTTCGATGGCGCTTCACGTGGACCGACGACGACGGATCCGAGGGTCACGTGCGGGGAGTCGATGTCATCCGGTTCCGCGGCGGTCTCGTCTTGGAGAAGCTCTCCTACGTCAAGGGCTGAGCGACCTTCTCATTGAAGCTTCCCCGTGCCACGAGCTCGACGGTCACGTACACCGCGATGGACTGGACCAGCAGCAAAGCCACCAGAACCACCAGCTGGACGGCCGCGGCCTGGAGGGGCAAGGCGCCGCCCAGCAGCATCCCCACGAAGGCGCCGGGAAGGGTCACCAGACCGACAGTGCGGGTCTGGTCCAGACCGGGGACGAGCGCCAGCGCGGCATCGTCCCGTGCGACGAGCAGGGCCGCGTCGCGAGGGAGCAGACCGATCGACAGCGCGGCTTCATACTCCCCGTGGCGGGTGCGCAGGGCATCGAGGGCACGCTTGCCGGCGAGCGTCGTGGCCGTCATGGCCCCACCGATGAGGATTCCGACGATCGGCACGACGGCGATGGTCCGCTGCGGGATCAGGCCACTGAGCATCAGGCCGCCAGCAACGGGGACGGCGCCAAGGGCGACGGGGGCCACGGCGAGCCACCACGCTCCCTGACTCGTGAGCCGCCTTCCCGCCGTTAACGAGGCCACGGACAGCATCAGGGTGATGAACCCCATCGTCAGCCACCACGAGTCCAGCACGGCGGTGATCAGCAGCCCGACGACTGCCAGCTGCAGACAGGCTCGCAGCGCAGCCAGCACGTCGTCACCGCCATGTCCCAGGTGTCCCAGGCGGTTGATGGCTGCGGCGATCCCCGTGCTTACGACAACGACGATCGCCAGGCGTACGAGCCCGCCGGTTCCCTCCACACTGACCAGCCCCGTGGCGGGTAGCGCGGCGGCGAGTATCACGGACCGCATTATCCGCCGGGGGCTGGACAGTTGGCGGTTCGCCGCGCGAATCGACCTAAACTGAGGACGTGATCTCAAGGATTGACCTTCGTGGTCGTGCCCTCGATGCGCGCTCGCTTCGAGAGGTGCTGCCACGGGCCGAGTTCGACGTCGAGGCCGCGTTGTCGGCGGTTCGACCGATCTGTGACGACGTTCGTCATCGTGGGGCCGAGGCCCTGCGCGACCTGGGGGCGCGGTTCGACGGAGTTCGCCCCGGGCGGCTGCGGGTGCCTGCAGAGGTTCTGACGGCCGCTCTGGACCAGCTCGACCCCGACGTCCGTGCGGCGCTCGAGGAGACCATCCGGCGTGCGCGCATCGTGCACGAGGACCAGCGCCGGTCCGACACGACCACGCAGGTGGCTCCCGGCGGGACCGTCACCGAACGCTGGGTGCCGGTGGACCGCGTGGGCCTGTACGTTCCCGGCGGAGTCGCTGTCTACCCCAGCAGCGTCGTCATGAATGTCGTGCCCGCCCAGATCGCCGGCGTGGGCTCGGTTGCGGTCACCAGCCCGCCACAGAGGGATAACACAGGGGTGTTTGCCGGCTACCCGAACGCGACCGTCCTGGCAGCGTGCCAGCTGCTTGGTGTCGATGAGGTCTTCGCCGTTGGCGGCGCCCAGGCGATTGCCATGTTTGCCTATGGGGCAAGCGAACCCGGCATCGACGGCACCCCCAATGCCGGTGCGGTCGTATGCGAGCCGGTCACGTTGGTGACGGGGCCAGGCAACATCTACGTGGCCGCGGCCAAGCGTCTGCTCAAGGGCGTAATCGGCATCGACGCCGAGGCCGGCCCGACCGAGATCGCGGTACTGGCGGACGACAGCGCCGATCCCGAGCACGTCGCCGCGGACCTGGTCAGCCAGGCCGAGCACGACACGCTCGCCGCTTCGGTGCTGGTCACGGACAGCGAGGATCTCGCACGTCGCGTCGAGACTGCGCTGGTACGCCGCGTGGCAGCAACCAAGCACACTGAGCGTGTCGCAGCAGCATTGTCCGGCCGTCAGTCCGGAGTCGTCCTGGTTGATGACCTCGAGGCCGCCATCACGGTGGTCAACGCCTATGCGGCCGAGCACCTCGAGATCCAGACCCGCGATGCGCCTGCGGTGGCTCTGCGAATCCGCAACGCGGGGGCGATCTTCGTCGGAGCCTTCGCGCCGGTGAGCCTGGGCGACTACTGCGCCGGCTCCAACCACGTGCTGCCCACCGGCGGATGCGCCAGCCACAGCAGCGGTTTGTCCGTGCAGTCGTTCCTGCGCGGCATCCACGTCGTGGACTACACCGAGGCCGCTCTCCGCGATGTGGCGCACCACGTGGTCACGTTTGCCGCAGCCGAGGACCTCCCCGCACACGGAGAGGCGGTTACTGCCCGTTTCGGGGACACCACGGATTTCAGCGACGGATCCGGCCCATGACCGGCTCGGTGACCGACCTGCTGCGTCTCGACCTGTTGGGCCGGACCGCCTACGGCGCACCTCAGCTGGACGTGCCGGTTCCCCTGAACACCAACGAGAACTCCTATGCCGTCCCTCAGGATGTCGTTGACGCGATCCTTTCGTCGATGGCGCAGATCGCGCAGGGCCTGAACCGCTACCCCGACCGTGAGTTCGTCCGGCTCCGTGAGAACCTCGCCGCCTACCTGACCCGAACAAGCACGGTTGCGGTCATGGCTGAGCAGGTGTGGGCGGGCAACGGCTCCAACGAGGTGTTGCTGCACCTGCTCCAGGCGTTCGGCGGTGCCGGCAGGGTTGCGCTCGGTTTCGCCCCCACCTACTCGATGCACTCGAACATCACGCGAACCGTCGGCAGCAGATGGGTCGACGGGTTTCGCGGTGTCGATGGTCGCGGCCCCTTCGATCTGGACGTCGCCTCAGCCGTGGCGCAGGTCAAGGCGCACCAGCCGAACGTCGTGTTTCTCTGTTCGCCCAACAACCCGACCGGCACGGCGCTGGGGCTCGACGTCGTCGAGGCTGTCTACGACGCTGCACCGCAGGCAATCGTCGTCGTCGACGAGGCCTACGCCGAGTTCGCCCGGGCCGGCACGCCCAGCGCGCTGACCCTGCTCGAAGGCCGAG
>JBDTMW010000239.1:0-4043 GCA_039934065.1 Actinomycetota bacterium
CAGCCAGATCCCCGGCGGCATGATCTCCAACATGGAGTCCCAGCTCAAGCAACAGGGCGCAGGTGACAAGCTGCAGGAGGTGCTCGAAGAAGTGCCACGGGTCCGCAAGAACGCGGGCTATCCACCTCTGGTGACGCCATCCAGCCAGATCGTGGGCACCCAGGCCGTGTTCAACGTGATCCTGGGCCCCTACAAGGTTCTGACCGGCGAGTTCGCCGACCTGATGCTCGGGTACTACGGCTACACGATGGGCGAGAAAGACCCCGAGGTTGTCGCCTTGGCCAAGGCCCAGACCGGCAAGGAGACCATCACCGGGCGGCCGGCCGACCTGATCGCCCCTGAGTGGGCCGCCTTGCGCACCGAGGCCGAGGCCATCGAGGGTTTCGACGGGTCTGACGAAGACGTGCTGACCTACGCCATGTTCCCGAAGGTGGCACCAGGCTTCTTCACCACTCGCTCCGAGGGCCCCAAGAACGTTGGCAAGGACCCGGCCGAGATTGAGGCAGAGCGTGCCGCTGCTGCCACCGACTCCAAGACGGGCCCCGTACGTGGCCCGATCAAGTACGAGATCACGGTCAACGGCAGGAAGCACTCCGTCGCCGTGAAGCCCGGTTAAGGAAGATGACGACAGACATGTCCCAGCGCCCCACCCAGAACACGCCCAGGACCATGAAAGAGCGGATCGTCGAGCTGCGCACGCGCCGCGAGGAGGTCATCGCCGGAGGTGGCGAGAAGCGTCACGCCAAACAGCACGAAGCAGGCAAGCTGACGGCCCGTGAACGGATCGCCGAGCTGGTCGACCCGCTCAGCTTCGAAGAGAGCGGGATGCTCGCCCAGCACCGCACCACGTTGTTCGGGATGGACACCGCGGTCATGCCGGCCGACGGTGTCGTAACCGGTGCGGCGTCCGTGCTCGGCCGGCCGGTGCGTATCGCCAGCCAGGACTTCAGCGTCGCGGGCGGGTCCGCCGGCGAGATGCATTCGGCAAAGGTGGCGGCCACGCTGCACTCCGCGTTGGAGAACGGCACGCCGTTCATCTGCATCAACGACTCCGGTGGCGCCCGCGTCCAGGAAGGAATCGACTCCCTGTCCGGTTACGGCAAGGTGTTCTTCCAGCACGTCGCGCTGTCGGGTGTGGTTCCGCAGATCTCGATCATCGCCGGTCCATGCGCCGGTGGTGCGGCCTACTCCCCGGCGTTGACCGACTTCATCATCCAGACCCGGGCGGCGCGGATGTTCATCACCGGCCCCGACGTGATCAGGCAGGTCACCGGGGAAGATGTGACCGCCGAGGATCTGGGCGGCCCTGACTCCCACATGATCCGCTCCGGGGTGACGCACTTCGTGGCGGACGACGACCACCAGGCCATCCTGATCGCCAAGAAGCTGCTCAGCTTCATGCCGAGCAATAACACCGAGGATCCGCCGTTCATCCCCGGCCATGACGATGTGGAGCGCGATGAGAGTCTCAACGACATCATTCCCGATGACCCGAAGAAGGCTTATGACGTGCGCGAGGTCATCCTCAAGCTCGTCGACGTGGCTGACTTCCTGGAGGTTCAGGCCGGGTTTGCCCCGAACATCGTCGTCGGCTTCGGTCGGATCACCGGCCGCACGGTCGGGTTTGTCGCCAACCAGCCGATCGCGGGGTCCGGGGTGCTCGACATCAACTCCTCCGACAAGGGCGCCCGGTTCGTGCGGTTCTGCAATGCCTTCAATATTCCGCTGGTGACCCTCGTGGACGTTCCCGGTTTCCTGCCCGGAGTGACCCAGGAATACGGCGGCATCATCCGGCACGGGGCGAAGTTGTTGTTTGCGTACTCCGCCGCGACCGTCCCCAAGATCACGGTGGTGTTGCGTAAGGCCTACGGCGGCGCATACCTGGCCATGTGCGGCAAGGACCTGGGTGCCGACCGCGTGTTCGCATGGCCCACCGCGGAGATAGCCGTGATGGGCGCCGAGGGTGCCGCCGGCGTGGTCTTCCGCAGGGAGATCGCCGAAGCCGACGACCCGGTCACCAAGCGAGCCGAGCTCGTTCAGCTGTATCGCGATGCCTTCTCGACGCCGTACGTGTCGGCCGCACGTGGTCTGGTCGACGACGTCATTGAGCCCTCTGACACGCGGCGCAAGCTAGCTCGCGCGTTGGAGAACCTTGCGGCCAAGCGCGACCTGCGACCGCCGAAGAAGCATGGCCTCATCCCGCTCTGATCAACGTCGCCCCGAAAGAAGGAAGCAGCATGAGCGAGACCGACGCCACAGTTGCCGAGCTGAAGGCCCTCGTGGCCCAGCTGGCGGCCCGTGTCCAAACGTTGGAGGAACAAGCGGCGCGGCGGCATCCTGAGGCAAGCGAGGATGTCATGTTGGCCATCGCCGCTGCCTGCGCCGCGTACCTGGGCAAACGTGCCACGGTCAAGCAGGTTCACCTGCGCCGGGGCAGCTCCTGGGTTTCTCAGGGGCGCTCCGCGGTCCAGCAGTCGCATGCCGACCTGCAAGGCCCACCAGTCGACCGACACGCTCGACCCATTCAGCAGGTACGACGAGGGATGACATGAAACTGGCGATGATATGAAGCTCAAAGTGACCGTGGACGGCTCGGTCTACGACGTCGACGTCGAGGTGGAGGAAGAGCCGCTGCCCACGTTGGGCGCGATCCGGGTGGGCAGCATGTCTGCCTTCGGCCTGGCCCCGACCGCAGCCAAGGCCCCGGCAACCTCCGCCAGCGCATTGACCGCGCCGATGGGCGGCACCGTGGTCGCGGTCCTGGTCGAGGCGGGGGCCGCGGTGAAGTCCGGCGAGACCTTGTTGGTTCTCGAGGCCATGAAGATGGAGACCGAGGTGACGGCGCCGAAGGATGGCAAGGTGAAATCGGTGGATGTGGCCGTCGGTGACGCAGTCCAAGGTGGCCAGGTCCTCATCGAGTGGGACGACTGACGCACTCGAGGGTCAGATGTTCGACGCCAAGACGTGGATCATGGATGCGCCGGCTCGGATCTGATCATCAGTCCCTGTAGTGCCTTGCTCGGCGGCGCTGGTGACGCCTGACCGCGGCCGCGAGGCCCGCCGCGCCGGCGAACACGCTCACAGCGGTGTTGATGCGAGCGCCGTGCCGCCGGGGGAGTGGAGCGGTCGCAAGAGCGACTCTAAGCCGCCTGCTGAGCAACAAAGCCTTGGGTTCGCAATGTGGGCTCGTCTTGGCGGGCCGTTGTAGTGTTCCTGGCGGGGTATCTCCCGTCAGACCTGTAAGATCTGAGCAAGGCGCGGGCCGACAAGATCGCTCGCCGAACAATGGAAAGAAGTGCTGCGGGCATGAGTTTCCTGGTGTCTTGGCTGTCGGACCGATGGTGATGACCCCCCTCATCTGGACGGTCCTCTTGGCCACTGTGGTCGTCGCTATCGGTATCGGGGGCAAGGTCGTCGTTTCCCGCAGGGCCAGGGCCGCGGCTGCCCGTGCCCTCGAGAACGCCCGTCCCGTCGACCCGGAGTGCCGCGTCAACGGCCACGTATACCGGGAGTTTGACACCGGGTGGCGCTGCGCCACGTGCGGCAACCACGTGCCCCGCCGTGACGGTGAGCTGTATGGCCTGGTCACGGACGGCAAACACGAGCGCCGACGAGAAGCCAGGTGACGGTTCGCCCGTAGATCCAATCGGGCCGTCGTCCGTCGCGCTGATGAGTTTCACGATTCCACGCACGGCTGTCGCCGCGGGCCGCTACGGTGCAATGGCGGTCGGCTGATCATCTGCCGACGAGCTCAGGCGCTGGAGACGGGGGGCAGAGAGGGTGAGGCCAACCTGCACCGCCCTGGCCACGATAGAAGAGTTCGGGCCTTTCGACGCCCTCGCTGATCGCGCCCACCAGTTTTACGTGGACGGCTTCTCCGAGAGCGCGGTGCTCGCGTGCCGTGAGGGGGCGCTGGTGACGGGGGGCGCTGGTGACCGGACCACCACCTTGTACCTGCTGTACATCGAGGGCATCGCCCTGCAGGAGGTCGGCCGTCACCACGAGGCCGTGACCGTGGCTTTGGATCTGCTTGACAGTCTCGA
>JBDTMW010000240.1:0-4032 GCA_039934065.1 Actinomycetota bacterium
CATGCTCGGTGTGGTCGACGTGGCTGGCCATCGGCACGATGCACGAGATCGCCCCCTTCTTGGCGGTCGAGGGTGTCAGGAACATCGCCACCCAGGCGTTCCGGGCGAAGTCGCCGGAGCCGCCGATGCCGTTCTGGATGCTGGAGCCCATCACGTGCGTGGAGTTGACGTTGCCGTACATGTCGGCCTCGATCATGCCGTTCATCGCGAGGCAGCCGAGTCGGCGGATGACCTCGGGGTGATTGCTGATCTCCTGCGGCCGCAGGATGATCCGGTCCTTGTAGTCGCCGATGTTGGCCCGCAGGTCCTCCAGGCCTTCGTCGCTCAGTGAGAAGGCCGTCGCCGAGACCATCGAGAGGGTCCCGGAGCGCAGCAGCTGAAGCATGCCGTCCTGGATCACCTCCGTGTAGGCGGTCAGGTCGCGGAACTGTCCGGCGTCGAGCCCGTTGAGCACGGCGTTGGCGATGTTGCCGACTCCGGACTGCAACGGCAGCAGCGCGGCGGGCAGACGTCCCTGCTTCACCTCGTGGTTCAGGAACTCCACGACGTTTGCGGCGATGAGCTCCGAGTCGCTGTCGACGGGCTTGAACGCCGAGTTGCGGTCAGGGGCGTTCGTGTGGACGATCGCGACGATCTTGTCCGCCGGACACTGCAGATAGGGGATGCCGATCCGGTCGGAGGGCTCGATGATCTGGAGCGGTTTGCGGTGCGGGGGCAGTGCGGTGCCGTAGTAGATGTCGTGCATGCCCTCGAGCTCGGCGGGCTGCCAGGAGTTCACCTCGAGGATCACGCGGTCGGCCTGGTCGATCCACGTCTTGTTGTTGCCGACCGAGGAGGACGGGATCAGCGAGCCGTCTTCGGTGATGCCCGCGACCTCGATGACCGCGACGTCGAGCTGGCCGAAGAAGCCTTCCCAGACCATCTGGGCGACGTGGGACAGGTGCACGTCCAGGTAGTCCATCTGCCCTGCGTTGATCTTGGCGCGGCTGACCGGGTCGGACTGGTACGGCATCCGCAGGTCGATCCCGTCGACCTGCGCCAGCGCACCATCGAGCTCCGGCGCGGTGGACGCGCCGGTCCAGACACTGATGCTGAACCGCTCACCGCGAGCGGTCGCGTCCTTGACCCGGTCGACCAACGCACCTGGGACGGCCTTGGGGTAGCCGGCACCGGTGAAGCCGCTCATCCCCACGTTGTCGCCGGGTCGGATGAACGCGGTTGCTTCCTGGGCCGACATCACCTTGTCGGCGAGAGCCGTGCAACGCATACGCGACCGGTCAGTCATCTCAGTACTCCCGTTTGTAGCCATACGCCCAAACGGTTCACCGTCCGCAACGCCATGCGGTGGCCAGTTTAGAACCCGCGACCTGCGGCTCGCCGACGGGTGCGCCGCTAGGAGTCTTGACCGCAAGGTTCGCGAGGGCGATGCTCGCGGAGTGAGGCAAGCCGGTGCGGCGTTGAAGATGGCGGCCATTGCCCTGGCCATCACGTGTGCTGGAGGCCTTGCCGCGTGTTCGCCGCCGGTCGGGCCGGGGGACATTGCCACAGGGACGACAGGTTCGGCCGTGCCGACCACCTCGGCGGGCGGCCCGATCGACACACCCACCACGCAGGAGCCTGTTCCCGCGGGCGAGAGCACCTCGCCTCGCACCTCGGCCCCCACTGCCGCCGCGAGCGTGGTGACAGCAGTCCCGCCCGTCACCGTCGGCAGGGATGCCTGGGTGGCCGTCTCGGTGACGACCCTCTGGCGTACGCCGACCTCAGCCCGCGCGGTCGACCGGCCAGCGCTCGCCAACCCGGCCGGCATCCGGCTGTGGCTGTCCCGGATGACGCTGACCGATCGGCGCGCACTGAACGGCCGCGCAGACACGCAGGCGCTGCTGGGCGACAGGGTCATCGTGGTCGGCCGGAGTGGATCGTGGGTCAAGGTGGTCGTGCCCGACCAGCCGACACCTCTGGATGCCCGCGGGTACCCCGGGTGGGTGCCGACCGCCCAGCTGACCGGACTGCCCCCTGTGGTCTCGGGGTTGGTCGCGACGGTGGTGGCCCGCACGACGTATCTGCGCACCGACAACGCCTCGGCGACTCCCGTCACCGAGATCAGCTTCGGGACTCGGCTGCCGCGGGTGGGCCTGGCCGGCGCCTGGGTCCGGGTGTCCACGCCGGCCGGCCGGGTGCTCAGGCTGGCAGCCAGTGCCGTCGCCGTCCGTGCCCCGACAACGTCCGCGCTTCCGCGGACCGGGGGTGACGTGGTGCGGGTCGCGCAGATGTTCACCGGACTGCCGTATCTGTGGGCGGGGCGTTCCGGCTTTGGCTTCGACTGCTCGGGCCTGACGTCGCTGGACTACCGCGTTCACGGAGTGGTCATCCCGCGCGATGCGGACGCACAAGCCGTGAAGGGCACGGCGGTCTCGATCAGCGCCCCGCGGTCAGGCGACCTGTTGTTCTACGCCACCAGCGGGCACGTGCACCACGTATCGATCTACGCGGGTGGCGGCCGGATGGTGCAGTCGCCCAGGACCGGCAGCACGGTCCAGACGATCGCGATGTCGACCCCTTCGTATGCGCGAGAGCTCGTCGGCGCCCGGCGCTTGGTCGGCTGACGCACGTTGGTGGCCTCAGCGCTGCGAAGGCCTCAGCGCTGCGAAGGCCTCAGCCCTGCGAGGACGGCGCGACCTCAGTCCTGCGATGAGCCTGCGCTCTGGACCAGTGGCAGGGTCCGGTAGTCGATGCGGGTTGCGAGCGCGATGACGGTCGAAGCCCTGATCACGTGCCCGTCGTCGACGACCATGTCGATCACCCGCTGCAGGTCCGCGTTGTCCTTGGCGACGACCCGGATCAGGAGGTCTCCTGATCCGGTGATCGTGTGCGCCTCGAGAACTTCGGGTATCCCCGACAGGTGCGTGACGACGGGGTCGTGGCCGCGGGTCTGGCGGATCTCCAAGGTGCAGAACGCCGTCACCGGGTAGCCCATGGCTGCAGGGCTCACCTGCGGCGCGAAGGTGGCGAGCACTCCGCGTTTCTGCAGACGGTCGAGCCGGGCCTGCACGGTCCCGCGGGCGACGCCGAGGTGTCGTGAGGCGGCCAGGACCCCGATCTGCGGTTCCTCCATGAAGGTACTGATGATGCGAGTGTCCAGGTCGTCCAGCTTCATCCGCAGATTGTATAGATGGAAGGGGTCCAGACAGTGCAGTTTGTGCAGCATCCACGGTCTACGAGGGCCCTTCACCCACTCCGGCGACCACCGGTCAGCTGGCCGTACTTGCACAGACGCCCTCGCTGGCTCAGAGTTCGGTTATGAGCCAGCCGATCGCACTCACGCCCGACGAGCGTCACGCCGACCTCGATCTCGACCAGCTCAAGCAGCTCGTCGGGCTGGTGGAGTACGACGAGTCCACCGACCGGTTCCCGGTGACCGGCTGGGACGCCCTGGTGTTCGTCGTGGGCAATGCGACTCAGACGTCGCACTTCTTCCAGTCCGCCTTCGGGATGGAGCTGGTTGCCTACAGCGGACCCGAGACCGGCAACCGCGACCACAAGGCGTTCGTCCTCAAGAGCGGCTCCTGCCGCTTCGTGATCAAGGGTGGCGTCGCGCCCGACAGCCCGCTGCTTGACCATCACCGCACCCACGGCGATGGCGTCATCGACATCGCGCTCGAGGTGCCCGACGTCGACAGGTGCATCGGGCAGGCACGCTCAGCCGGCGCGACGATCATCCAGGAGCCCGAGGACATCACCGACGACCACGGCACCGTGCGGGTGGCTGCCATCGCGACGTACGGCGACACCCGGCATACCCTGGTCGACCGCTCGAAGTATGACGGGATCTATCTGCCGGGCTACGTCGCGCGGGCCTCCGGCTTCGTCAGGCGCGAGGGTGCGCCGAAGCGGATCTTCCAGGCGCTGGACCATGTGGTGGGCAACGTCGAGCTCGGCAAGATGGACACCTGGGTGACCTACTACAACAAGGTCATGGGTTTCGTGAACATGGCCGAGTTCATCGGTGACGACATCGCCACGGACTACTCGGCG
>JBDTMW010000241.1:0-3988 GCA_039934065.1 Actinomycetota bacterium
TTTGTTACTGGCGGGTAGCATCGGTCGGGTCCCTCCCTGTCCGCGATCGCTCTGGTAGATCACCTGCCCCAACTCAAGGAGACCCTGTGCCCCGCACCCTGCGTGAGGTCGTCTTCGTCGACGGCGTGCGTACGCCGTTCGGCAAGGCCGGCGACAAGGGCATGTATGCCCAGACGCGCGCCGACGATCTCGTCGTCAACTGCATCCGCGAGCTGCTGCGCCGTCACCCCGAGCTGCCCCCGGCACGGGTCGACGAGGTCGCCCTCGCGGCGACGACGCAAATCGGCGACCAGGGTCTGACCCTGGGCCGGGTCGCATCGCTGCTCGCTGGTCTGCCCAACACCACCCCGGGATATTCCATCGACCGCATGTGCGCCGGTGCGATGACCGCGGTAACAAGCGTCGCGTCTGCTATCGCGTTCGGCTCGGCCGAGGTCGCCATCGCCGGCGGCGTCGAGCACATGGGCCGTCACCCGATGGGCGAGGGCGTTGACCCCAACCCGCGGATCTTCTCCGAGAAGATCGTCGACCCGTCTGCCCTGGTGATGGGCGCGACCGCCGAGAACCTGCACGACCGCTTTCCGGGTCTGACCAAGGCTCGCGCCGATGCCTTCGCAGTGGCGAGCCAGAACAAGCTGGAACAGGCCTACTCCGACGGCAAGATCCAGCCCAACCTGGTCACGGTCGCTACTCGTCACGCCGAGCTCGGATACGGCCTGGCCACCAGGGACGAACTTCCCCGTCCCGGCACGAGCATGGAGGACATCAGCGGCTTGAGGACGCCTTTCCGTGCCTATGGCAAGGTCACCGCCGGCAACAGTGCAGGCCTGACCGACGGCGCCACCGCATGCATCATCGCGTCGGCCGATGCGGCCGCCGAGCTTGGGCTGCCGGTCCGGATGCGCCTGGTGTCCTACTCCTTCGTCGGCGTCGAGCCCGAGGTCATGGGCATCGGCCCGGTCCCGGCCACCGAGAAGGCCCTCAGGCAGGCCGGTCTGAAGATCGGGGACATCGGCCTCTTCGAGCTGAACGAGGCCTTCGCCGTCCAGGTGCTCGCATTCCTCGACCACTTCGCGATCGCCGATGACGACCCCCGGGTCAACAAGTACGGCGGCGCGATCGCGACCGGTCACCCCCTGGCCAGCTCGGGGGTCCGCCTGATGACCCAGCTCGCCCGACAGTTCGAGGAGAACCCAGACGTGCGTTACGGCCTCACCGCGATGTGCATCGGTATCGGCATGGGTGGCGCTGTGATCTGGGAGAACCCGCACCACAAGGACTATGGCAGGGAACTCGACTCCAAGCCCGACACGACCGAGGGAGCTGTGGCCTGATGAGCATCGAGTCCACCAACATCGACGCCAAGAGCATCGACTTCACGACCATCTTTCCCGACGAGATCATCACCAAGGCACTGGCGCGCGACATCGCGCTGCCCGGCGACGTCGGCACCTTCGTGCTGATCACGCTGGACAACGGCTTCGACCACACCAAGCCCAACACCCTCGGGCCGGCCACCCTGGCCGGTCTGTCCGCGGTGCTCGACACGGTGCGTACGCGAGCGGACGCCGGCGAGATCGTCGGCGTCGGCGTGACCGGCAAGCCGTTCATCTTCGCGGTCGGTGCGGACCTGACCGGCATCCCCAAGGTGACCCAGCGGGAGCAAGCCCTGGCCATCGGCCGGCTCGGCCACGCGACGTTCGAGCAGCTTCGCACCCTGCCGGTACCAACGTTCGCCTTCGTCAACGGCGCAGCGATGGGCGGCGGCGTCGAGATCGCGCTCAGCGCGGCATACCGAAGCATCTCATCAGGCGTTCCCGCTCTCGCGCTACCCGAGTGCTTCCTCGGGCTGGTGCCTGGCTGGGGAGGCTGCTTCATGCTGCCTAACCTGATCGGGGTCAAGTCGGCTCTGAAGGTCATCATTGAGAACCCGTTGAACACCAACCGGATGCTCAAAGGACCGCAGGCCTACGAGCTGGGAATCGCCGATGTGCTGTTCGAGCCGGCCATGTTCCTGGAGGACTCCCTCGCTTGGGCAGCCGACGTCATCACCGGCAGGACCGTAGTGGATCGACCCGAGATGGACCGCGATGAGTCAGCCTGGGAGGGCGCCATCACCGCGGCCAAGGGAATCGTCAGTTCCAAGACAGGCGGTGCCGCGCCTGCACCGCTGCGGGCTCTCCAGCTCGTATCCGCGGCCCGAACCGCCAACCGCGAAGAGGCGTACGCCGCCGAGGACGACGCCCTGGCGGACCTGTTGATGGGCGACGAGCTGCGCAGCAACCTCTACGCCTTCGACCTGGTGCAGAAGCGCGCCAAGCGTCCGGCCGGCGCACCGGACCGATCGCTGGCCCGCCCCGTCACCAAGGTGGGCATCGTCGGTGCCGGCCTGATGGCCAGCCAGCTGGCCGCCCTCTTCGTCCAGCGGCTGGAGGTCCCGATCGTGATGACCGACCTCGACCAGGGTCGTGTCGACAAGGGTGTGGGATACGTCCATGCTGAGATCGACAAGATGCTCGGCCGCGGGCGGGTAAGCCCGGACCGGGCCAACCGGCTCAAGGCCCTGGTGCAAGGTTCGACCAGCAAGGCCGACTTCGCCGACGCCGACTTCGTCATCGAGGCAGTCTTCGAGGAGATCCAGGTCAAGAAGCAGGTCTTCGCCGAGGTCGAAGCGGTGGTGAGCGGTACCTGCGTGTTGGCCACCAACACCTCCTCGCTCTCGATCACCGAGATGGCCACCGACCTCAAGCACCCCGAGCGGGTTGTGGGCTTCCACTTCTTCAACCCGGTCGCCGTCATGCCGTTGTTGGAGATCATCCGGGGCGCCAATACCGATGACGCCACGCTGGCCACCGCCTTTGCCACGGGCAAGACGTTGAAGAAGACCTCGATCCTGGCCACGGACTCGCCCTCGTTCATCGCGAACCGCCTGCTGGGTCGGTTCATGGGCGAGGTCGGTCGGATCGTTGACGACGGCACTCCGTTGGACATCGCCGACCATGCCTTCGCCGGCATCGCACCGATGCCCCCGTTCGAGCTGTTGGGTCTGGTCGGTCCCGCGATCGGACTGCACAACAACGAGAGCCTGCACAAAGCGTTCCCTGACCGGTTCTACGTCTCAGAGGGCCTGCGCCGTCTGGTTGCTGCCGGCAAGCCCGGGTTCTACATCTACCCCGAGGGCAAGCCGGTGCTGGACCCCGAGGTCGCGGCTCTCATGGAGACTCCGGCCAACCCGGTGGTCCTGGACTCGGCGCAGGTCCGGGAGCAGGTGCTGTCGGCCCTGGCCCAAGAAGCCCGGCTGATGTTGGACGAGGGTGTGGTGGCGGCTCCGATGGACATTGACCTCGCCCTGATCACCGGCGCTGGGTTCGCGTTCTGGAACGGCGGGCTCACCCCGCTGCTGGATCGCACCGGCATCTCCGAGAAGGTCAACGGGAAGCGGTTCCTGCCCCAGGGCGTGGCCAGCGTCCCGGCCTGATCACGAGTTGGCTCCTCGAGATAGCTCACGTCCGTCATTGATGGCGCACCGTCGCAGGTGCTCCATCCATGACGGACCTGCGCCATCTGTCGGGAGTGCTCTCACGGCGCGTTGAGGCCGGACTTGGCAAACAGGTATCTCACATGTGATCTATGATTGAGGGCATGAAGGACAACTACTTGGGTCGGATCGGCACCTTGATTCGGGATGCCCGACGTCACCAAGGCTTGACGCAGAGCGATCTTGCCGACTCCCTGGGGACCAGCCAGAGCGCAGTGGCGCGGATCGAGCAGGGCAAGCAGAATCTCAGCCTTGAGATGCTCGCGCGCATCGGGCAGAGCCTGGACTCCGAGTTCGTCTCGATGGGTCACTCCGGTCCTCAGCACCTGCGCATCGTCGGAGGCACCAAGCTGTCCGGTGCGATCGACGTCAAGACCAGCAAGAACGCCGCCGTGGCGCTGTTGTGCGCCTCGCTGCTCAACCACGGGCGAACCACCCTGCGCAACCTCG
>JBDTMW010000242.1:0-3980 GCA_039934065.1 Actinomycetota bacterium
GAGTCGTTCGGGTTCCTCGGGCCCAACGGCGCCGGCAAGTCCTCGACGATGAAGATGGTCGGCTGTGTGTCACCGGTGAGCGGCGGCGAGCTGCGAGTGCTCGGGCAGGACCCGGCGACCCATGGCCCGCAGATCCGGGCGCGGCTCGGCGTCGTCCCCCAGAAGGACACCCTCGACGAAGAGCTGACGGTCCAGGAGAACCTCTGGATCTATGGCCGCTACTTCGGGCTCTCACGCAGCGAAGTCCGTTCTCGCACCACGGAGCTGCTCGAGTTCGCGCAGCTGACGGACCGGGCCAAGTCCAAGGTCGAGCCGCTCTCAGGCGGCATGAAGCGACGGCTGACGATTGCTCGTTCGCTGATCAGCCGCCCGGAGATCCTCCTCCTGGACGAGCCGACCACCGGACTCGATCCCCAGGCACGACATGTGCTGTGGGACAGGCTGTTTCGGCTCAAGCGCTCCGGTGTGACCCTGGTCCTGACCACGCACTACATGGACGAGGCCGAGCAGCTGTGCGACCGGCTTGTCGTCATGGACCACGGCAAGATCGTGGCCGAGGGGTCGCCGCGCTCGCTGATAGCGGAGTACTCCACGCGTGAGGTCCTCGAGCTGCGTTTCGACACCGACGATCACGCCCATCATGGCGATGCCATCGCGGGGATCGGTGAGCGCATCGAGGTCCTGCCCGACCGGCTTCTGGTCTATACCGAGGACGGCGATGCCGCCGCCGCCGCCGTGCACACGCGTGGTGTCCAGCCGTTGTCCTCTCTCGTCCGCCGGTCAACTCTGGAGGATGTGTTCCTGCACCTGACCGGACGAACGCTGGTCGACTGATGAGTGCATCGGTCAGCACAACGACGAACTCGCTTGTGCCGGCCAGTTGGCGACCGGTTTTCAGTTGCTGGGTAACGGTTTACAAGCGCACCTGGCTCGGAAGCGTCTTCAACCGCTTCCTTTCACCCCTGCTCTTCCTGCTGTCCATGGGGCTGGGTCTCGGCGGCCTCGTCGACAAGTCGGCGGGAGGCGTCGGCGGAGTCCCCTACCTGCACTACGTGGTCCCGGGAATCCTTGCGGCACAGGCAATGTGGGTTGCCATGGGGATGTCGACCTACCAGGTGCTGGGCGCCATCCGCTGGGACATGAAGTACCACGCGATGCTCGCCACGCCGATCGGCATCGACGACATCCTGCTCGGCCACCTGACCTTCGTCGCCATGCAGATCACCGGCGCGACGGCAGTTTTCCTCGGAGTAGCAGCGCTTTTCGGGTCGTTCGCGTCATGGTGGGTGCTGCTTTCCCTGCCGATCACCGTCCTGACCGGTATGGCCTTTGCCGTGCCCGTCTTCGCGTTCTCGGCCAAGCAGGAGGGTGACGCCGGCTTCAACATCCTGTTCCGGTTCGTCATGACCCCGCTGTTCCTGTTCTCGGGCGTCTTCTTCCCTGTCGACCAGCTGCCGGCCTTCCTGAGACCGGTCGCGTGGATCACGCCGCTGTGGCACGGCGTCGACGCCAACCGCTCGCTGGCCCTCGGATCACCTGACGTTGCAGGCGTTCTGGGGCACACGGCATACCTGCTGCTCGTGATCGCCGTTGGTGTGTTGCTGGCTCGTCGCACCTTCACCAAGAGGCTGGCCGTATGACGGCCACCACCCGAGCGCCCGTCGCGCCCACCAGGGGGCTCGCCTCGCGAATCGCGAGGGTGCTGCCCATGCCCGCCGGCGCGGGGATGGGCCGAATCCTGGTCGAACGCAACATCATGAGCTTCCGGCACGGCTGGATCGCCTTGGTCACGGGGTTTGCCGAGCCCGTGTTCTACCTGTTCTCGCTGGGGATCGGCCTCGGCGGCCTGATCAGGGTCGTGACCACCGATGGCGGTCACTCGGTGCCCTACGCGCATTTCGTGGCGCCGGCGTTGCTCGCCGCTTCAGCAATGAACGGTGCGGTGTTCGACTCGACCTTCAACGTGTTCTTCAAGCTCAAGTTCGCCAGGCTCTATGACTCGGTGCTGGCCACCCCGATGGGCCCGCGGGACGTGGCGGTGGGTGAGATCAGCTGGTCACTGATTCGCGGCGGCCTCTACGCGGCGGCCTTCCTGCTGGTTGCGTGGCTGATCGGGGCCGTGCACTCCTGGTGGGCGCTGCTGGCGCTGCCGGCGGCGACGTTCATCGGTTTCGCTTTCTCGGCGGTCGGAATGTTCGCGACCACGTTCATGCGTTCGTGGGTGGACTTCGACTACGTCACCCTGGCGATCCAGCCGATGTTCCTGTTCTCCGCGACGTTCTTCCCGCTGGCCACCTACCCGGGCGCAGTGCAGTGGATCGTGCAGGCGACCCCGCTGTATCACGGCGTGGCTCTCGAGCGGGGGCTGATGTTGGGTGAGGTGGGGCCCGGGCTGCTGATCCATGTGGCCTACCTCGCGGCGCTGGGCCTGCTCGGAATGGTTGGCGCTGCGCGTCGGATCGAGAGGCTGCTCCTGCCCTGAGCGCCCCGCGCGCGTCCTGCCCCGGGTATTTCGGGGCCTGGCGAACGTCGTCGGCGTGTCTTGCCTCCGCCGACGGGTGATCGAACATCTGTTCGGGTAGCGTTGTCCTCATGGGTTGCCTCCGGCGCCCCGCCATTCACAGGCTTGCGTCTGGTGGATGTGGATGTCGGTGGTTGCTCCTAGCGTCTGACTCGACACGAATTGCACCCCCGCATAGGTGTCGGTCGCAGGTAGACGGCGGACTCCTATACAGAGATGACAGGTGAAGGACATGGCTGAAGCAGATCGCGCGAAGTCGCTGGCAGCAGTGATGGCGCAGATCGAGAAGGCACACGGCAAGGGTGCGGTCATGCGACTCGGTGACGAGGCCCGCGTGCCCATCGACGTCATTCCCACGGGGTCCATCGCCTTGGACATTGCTCTGGGCATCGGCGGGCTGCCCCGGGGCCGGGTGGTCGAGATCTACGGCCCTGAGAGCTCGGGCAAGACCACGGTCGCACTGCATGCGGTGGCCAGCGCCCAGAAGGCCGGCGGCATCGCGGCCTTCATCGATGCCGAGCACGCGCTCGATCCCGACTACGCACAGAAGCTCGGCGTCGACACGGACGCGCTGCTGGTGAGCCAACCCGACACCGGTGAGCAGGCTCTCGAGATCGCGGACATGCTGATCCGTTCAGGCGCGATCGACATCATCGTGATCGACTCGGTTGCGGCGCTGGTTCCTCGCGCCGAGATCGAGGGTGAGATGGGCGACAGCCACGTGGGTCTGCAGGCACGGCTGATGTCCCAGGCCCTGCGCAAGCTGACCGGCACCATCAGCAATACCGGTACGACAGCGATCTTCATCAACCAGCTCCGCGAAAAAATCGGCGTGATGTTCGGCTGTTTCTCGTACAACACCCGGGTGACGCTGGCCGATGGTTCGACGGAGAAGATCGGCAAGATCGTCAACCAGAAGCTGCCGGTTGAGGTCCGCACGTACGACGCCGAGCTCAACCAGATCGTCAACCGCCCCATCACCAACTGGTTCGACAACGGGCCGGCTGAGCACTTCCTTCAGTTCACTGTGGAAAAGTCCGGCGGCAATGGTCGTTCGCAGTTCGCTGCGACGGACAACCACCTGATCCGCACCCCTGGGGGCTGGCGGGAGGCAGGCGAGCTGATTGTCGGGGACAGAGTGCTGGCCAACGAAACGGCCCGCCTCAGTGACCAGCAGCTGCAGCTCGTGCTGGGCGGCCTCATGGGCGATGCCCACCTGGCGCCCAACCTGCGCGGCCGACACGGCGTGCGCTTCCGGATGGGGCACGGTGCGCCGGGACATGGGGAAAGACAGGTCGAGTACCTGGACTGGAAGGCATCGCTGTTCGGCAACATCGGCCAGAGCCGCAACGTCAACGTCAAGGGTGCTGCTTTCGTCGACCTGTCGCCTTTGCCCGAGCTCGGCGAGCTTCGCGAGGTCGTCTACTGGGGCGACGGGAAGAAGCACCTGACCGACGAC
>JBDTMW010000243.1:0-3949 GCA_039934065.1 Actinomycetota bacterium
CCAACGGCGCCCGCCTGTATGTCGACCACGCGCATCCGGAGTACAGCTCGCCCGAAGTGACCTCACCACGGGCGGCCCTGCGCTGGGACCGGGCGGGGGAGCGGATCATGCTCGAGTCGGTCCGGCGTCTGTCGGCGGCGCCCGGAACAGCGGGCGTGAACCTGTACAAGAACAACACCGACGGCAAGGGCGCTTCTTACGGCACCCACGAGAACTACCTGATGCCTCGCCAGACGCCCTTCTCTGAGATCTGTCGTCACCTGATCCCGTTCTTCGTCGCGCGACAGGTGATGTGCGGCGCGGGCAGGGTTGGCATTGGCCAGGACTCGGCACAGCCCGGGTTCCAGATCGCCCAGCGGTCGGACTTCTTCGAGGTCGAGGTGGGCCTCGAGACGACGCTCAAGCGACCCATCATCAACACGCGCGATGAGCCTCATGCGGTGGCCGACCTGTATCGCCGGCTGCACGTGATCATCGGCGACGCGAACCAGTGCGACGTTGCGAGTCTGCTCAAGATGGGCACCACCAGCCTGGTCCTGGCGATGATCGAGGACCAGGCCCTCGACGTCGACCTGAGCGTTCGCAAGCCGGTGGCCACTCTGCACGCTGTCTCCCACGACCCCAGCCTGCAAACGCTGGTCGAGCTGCGCGACGGACGCTCGATGACCGCGGTCCAGCTGCTGTGGGTCTACTACGAGCAGGCCGATCGCTATCTCCGGACGCGTTCCGCCCATGCCATCGACGACGACACAACCGAGGTGATGTCGCGCTGGTCCTCCGTGCTGACCAAGCTCGAGCGCGATCCCATGGAATGCGCGCGTGAGATCGACTGGGTCGCGAAGCTCTCTCTTCTGCAGGGGTATCGGGACAGGGACGGGCTTGAATGGTCGGATCACCAGCTGAGGGCGATTGACATCCAGTGGTCGGACGTCCGCCCCGAAAAGGGCCTGTTCCACCGGCTGCTGCAGCGGGGCCGGATCGAGTCGCTGGTCGACGATGCAGCGGTGGAGGCGGCCATGACCAACCCGCCCGAGGACACCCGCGCCTACTTCCGTGGCCGATGCCTGGACAAGTATGGCGGCGAGGTTGCCGCCGCTTCATGGGACTCGGTGATCTTCGATCTGCCGGGTCAGACGGCTCTGCAGCGGGTTCCCATGCTTGAACCGCTGCGCGGAACCCGCGAGGGCGTCGGTGACCTGATTGACCGCAGCCCGGATGCGTCAACTTTGTTGCGGGAATTGGCCGCAGCCAACACCTGAGATCCGACTAGGCTGCCGATGACAAAGGATGTCCGGTGGATGCCGGCCCCGATGATCGCCCTTGGAGGACAGATGCCGAGCCAGGAGAAGAGTCGACCACAGCGTCGCGACGAGACACCGGACGAGGCCCCCGCGCCTGCCGCGGCCACGCCCGAGGCGACCGCGCGCAAAGAGGCGCTCGACGACGATATCGACAGCGTGCTGGACGAGATCGACGACGTTCTCGAAGCCAATGCGGAGGAGTTCGTACGCGGTTTCGTCCAGAAGGGCGGCCAGTGAGCCTCGGGTTCGGTGGCGCCGGGCGGCTGCCGGCGGCCTTCATGACCGCCGGCTCCTCGTCCTTCACCGAGTTCATCAGCGTGCACTCTCCGGAACTGCTGCCCTCGGGCCGTGCCCTGCCCATAGGCGCCACCATCGAGGCGCCCCACGGAACCACCATCGTGTCGCTCACGTATGACGGCGGCGTCGTCATGGCAGGGGACCGACGGGCCACCATGGGCAACCTGATCGCCAACCGCGACATGGACAAGGTGTTTCGCGCCGACGAGTACTCCGCCGTCGGGATCGCCGGTACCGCAGGGCTTGCCATCGAGGTGGTGAAGCTGTTCCAGGTCGAGCTAGAGCACTACGAGAAGATCGAGGGCACCCTGCTCTCGGTGGAGGGCAAGGCCAACCGGCTCGCATCGATGATCCGAGCCAATCTGGCGATGGCCATGCAGGGCCTGTCTGTGGTCCCCTTGTTCGCCGGCTTCGACCTCGACGCCATGTCCGGACGGATCTTCTCCTATGACGTGACTGGCGGATGCTACGAGGAGCACGACCACCACAGCGTCGGATCGGGCTCGCTGTTCGCTCGCGGGGCGATGAAGAAGCTCTGGCGACCGGGCATGGACTCCGCCGGAGCGATCCGGGTGGCCGTCGAGGCGCTCTATGACGCCGCGGACGACGACTCAGCCACCGGCGGTCCCGATCTCGGTCGACGGATCTGGCCGACCCTGGCCGTGGTCGACGTCGGGGGCCTGCGGTTCCTCGGCGACGACGCGCTAGCTGCGCTCGTCGAGCAGATCGTGGCTGACCGCCGCGGCAACCCCGGAGGTGCCCGATGACCATGCCGTTCTACGTCTCGCCCGAACAGTTGATGAAGGACCGGGCGGACTTCGCGCGCAAGGGGATCGCCCGAGGTCGCTCCGTCGTGGTTCTGGGCTATGACCACGGCATCGCGTTCGTCGCCGACAACCCGTCCCGAGCACTCCACAAGGTGTCCGAGATCTACGACCGGATCGCTTTTGCCGCCGTCGGCAAGTACAACGAGTTCGAGAACCTGCGCGTGGCCGGCGTGCGATACGCCGATCTGCGTGGCTACTCCTACGACCGCAGGGACGTGACGGCGCGCGGACTGGCCAACGCTTATGCGCAGACGCTGGGCACGGTGTTCACCCAGGAGTCAAAGCCGTACGAGGTCGAGATCGTGGTCGCTGAGGTGGGCGACACCCCGGACGAGGACCAGATCTACCGCCTGACCTATGACGGCTCGGTCGCCGACGAGCAGGGTTTCATCGCCATGGGCGGCACCGGTGAGCACATCACCACGGGCCTCAAGGAACGGTGGAGACCCGGCATGAACCTCGGCGAGGCTCTGGCGCTTGCCGTTGAGCTGTTGGGCCAGGATCCGAGCGGTGGGCCATCACGCAACCTGACCGCGACCCAGCTCGAGGTCGCGGTGCTGGATCGCGCCCGACCGCGGCGTACCTTCCGCCGGCTCGCGGGGCCGTTGCTCGACGCACTGCTGAGCAGCGAGGACCCCACGAATGATGTGCCGGACGACGAAGACGTGAACCCCGGACATCACGACACCCTGACCGGCGAGGCACCCGAGCAAGATCCGTCATGACCATTGCGGTCACCGGTGCCGGCGGGGAGCTCGGTGGTCGAGTGGCCCGCGAGCTGTCGGCGCGAGGGCTGCCACAGCGGTTGATCGTCCGCGACCCGGCTCGGGCGCCGCAGCTCCCGGGTGCAGAGGTTGCCACGGCGTCATACGAGGACCCGGCGGCCATGGCGTTGGCACTGGACGGCACGAGCACCCTGTTCTTCGTGTCCGGGCACGAAGGTCGGGAACGGATCGCGTTGCATCGCAACGTGATCGAGGGTGCCCGGCGTGCCGGCGTGGAGCGCATCGTCTACACCTCGTTCATGGGTGCCGCGCCAGGTGCGACGTTTCCTTATGCACGTGACCACGGAGCCACGGAACAAGCTGTCCGCGCCGCCGGTCTGAGCCTCACGTCGATGCGCAGTTCGCTGTACGCCGATGTCGCGCCCCATTTCGTGGGGCAGGACGGAGTGATCCGCGCTCCGGCCGGACATGGACGCGTGGCCTGGGTCGCGCGCGCCGACGTGGCCCGGCTGGCAGCCGTGCTGCTGAGCGAGCCCGGCCATGAAGGGCAGACCTACGACGTATCCGGGCCTCACGCCATCGACTTGTATGAGACCGCGCGGATCCTGACGAAGGCGGCTCGCCGGGCCATTACCTACCACGCAGAGACCCTCGTCGAAGCCCGCGAGTCGAGAGCAGGGCACCCGGACTGGCTCGTCGACGGCTGGATCGGCTCGTATCAGATGCTCGACACGGGCGAGGGGTCGGTGACAAGCCACACCATCGAACACCTCACCGGCCAACGCCCGATGACCCTGGC
>JBDTMW010000244.1:0-3935 GCA_039934065.1 Actinomycetota bacterium
GCATCGAGGCCGAGGCGGCCATGCTCGGCCAGCCCGTCTCCATGCTCATCCCGCGGGTCGTGGGCTTCAAGCTGCTCGGTGAGATCCCTTCAGGCGTCACGGCAACGGATGTTGTCCTGACGATCACCGAGATGCTGCGCGCACACGGCGTGGTCGGCAAGTTCGTCGAGTTCTACGGGCAGGGAGTCACGGCGGTGCCGTTGGCCAACCGCGCGACGATCGGCAACATGAGCCCCGAGTTCGGCTCCACGGCAGCGATGTTCCCGATCGACGAGGTCACCTGCGACTATCTGCGCCTGACCGGTCGCAGCGAGGCGCAGGTCGCCCTGGTGGAGGCTTACGCCAGGGAGCAGGGCCTGTGGCATGACGCGTCCGTCGAGCCGGTGTTCTCCGAGTACCTCGAGCTTGACCTGTCGACGGTCGTCCCGTCGATCGCCGGGCCCAAGCGTCCTCAGGACCGCATCTCGCTCAGCGACGCCAAGGCGTCCTTCCACGGGACGCTCCCGGCATACGTCGCCAAGGGAATGGACCACAACAAGGTGCCGATCACCTTGGCCGACGGCACCACGACCGAGATGGACAACGGCCACGTCGCGATCGCCTCGATCACCTCGTGCACCAACACGTCCAACCCGTCCGTCATGGTGGCGGCGGCGATGCTGGCCAAGAACGCCGTCGAGCGTGGTCTGTCTGCCAAGCCCTGGGTCAAGACCTCGATGGCGCCGGGCTCCAAGGTCGTCACCGACTACTACGAGAAGGCCGGTCTCTGGCCGTATCTCGAGAAGCTCGGGTTCCACCTGGTCGGCTACGGCTGTACGACCTGCATCGGCAACTCCGGACCGCTGGCAGAAGAGGTCTCGGCCGTGGTGCAGGAGCATGACCTCAGCGTCGTCTCGGTGCTCTCCGGCAACCGTAACTTCGAGGGCCGGATCAACCCCGACATCAAGATGAACTACCTCGCCTCGCCGCCTCTCGTGGTGGCCTACGCGCTGGCCGGCACCATGGACTGGGACCCAGACTCCGAGCCGCTCGGCACCGACCCGCAGGGTGTCGACGTCTTCCTGCGTGACATCTGGCCGAACGCGGCTGACGTCGCCAGAGTGGTCGACAGCTCGATCACCAAGGAGATGTTCAGCAGCGACTATGCCGACGTCTTCGCCGGTGATGAGCGCTGGCGCTCCCTGTCGACGCCTGAGGGCAACACCTTCAAATGGGCGCCGGCGTCGACCTACGTACGCAAGCCCCCGTACTTCGAGGGCATGAAGCTCGAGCCGAGCCCCGTCGCCGACATCGCCGGCGCACGGGTTCTCGCCAAGCTCGGCGACTCGGTCACGACCGACCACATCAGCCCGGCCGGCCAGTTCACGGCGAGCAGCCCGGCGGGGGTCTATCTCTCAGCTCACGGCGTGGACCGAAAGGACTTCAACTCCTACGGCGCCCGGCGAGGCAACCACGAGGTCATGATCCGCGGTACGTTCGCCAACATCCGGCTGCGCAACCAGCTGCTTGACGATGTTCAGGGCGGTTTTACCCGGGACTTCACCACCGATGGTGCGCAGTCGTCCATCTACGACGCCGCCCAGAACTACGCGGCGGCGGGCGTTCCGCTGATGGTCCTGGCGGGCAAAGAGTATGGCTCCGGCTCGTCGCGTGACTGGGCAGCCAAGGGCACCCGGCTGCTGGGCGTCAAGGCCGTCATCGCCGAGTCCTACGAACGCATCCACCGTTCCAACCTGATCGGCATGGGCGTCCTGCCGCTTCAGTACCAGGCGGGCCAGACTGCCGACTCGCTGGGGCTGGACGGCACCGAGACCTTCGACGTCTCGGGCGTCACGGCTCTCAACGAGGGGACGACGCCGAAGACGTTGCACGTCACCGCGACCCGGGCTGACGGGTCTGTCGTCGACTTCGATGCGGTGCTGCGGATCGACACCCCCGGCGAGGCGGACTACTACCGCAACGACGGCATCCTGCAGTACGTCCTTCGCTCGCTCGTCAAGAGCTGACTCGACTGCCGGCATACGGCACGGAGCTCTGCCGGCCCGAATCTCACCAGACACGGTGGGGTTCGGGCCGGTCGCGTGTCGCCGTCGAGGTGGTTGTCGGCCCGGGTTGGCAGAATGGGGTCGTGAGCTCACCGCGTACGCCTCCGGGCTGGCCGAAGGCGGTGCCGCCGCCGGACTCACCAGGCTGGCAGGTGCCGGCCGTGTCGTGGCTGCTCGATCACTGTCCGGCTGACTACCGCGGCTATGCCGGGTGGCGCAAGAACCCGGTCGCCCTCGCCTGGGTCGCGGTGCGGCACATTGAAGCCCAGCTCGAGGCCATGCGGCAGGCCTATCGCGAGGTCCGCGTCGACCTCGGCGACCTGGTCAGCACCGAGGCGCTCTCTGAGATCCAGTCTGATCTTGAGGCCGAGGGGCTGCGGCTGCGGGCATCGGCCCGTGGGGCACAGCTCCTGTATGACGCACTGCAAGGCAAGCACTACGTTCCCCGCCTGTGAACGCCTTCCCCGGGCGGTAGCCTCCAATCCCATGAGCAAGAATCTGAGAGTCGGCCTGGGTGTCCTTCTGGTCATGATGGGGCTGATCTGGACGACCCAAGGCCTGGGTTACCTCAAAGGCAGCCCGATGACCGGTGTCACGTTCTGGGCCATCGTTGGCCCTGTCGTCGCCTTGTCCGGATTCGCGCTGGCATTCGGGAAGATGGGCAGGCGGCGCTAGAACGGGTGCACACCATAGACTCGATGGTCGGAGCGACTGGGGAGCCTGAGCCCGACGAGAGGATGCCTGAGAGCGTGCAACTGCTGGATTCGATCAACGGGCCCGAGGACCTCAAGGCCCTGACGCCGGCTCAGATGCCGTTGCTGGCAGAAGAGATCCGGGAGTTCCTGATTGACTCGGTCTCCAGGACGGGCGGGCACCTCGGGCCCAACCTTGGCGTGGTCGAGCTGACCATCGCCCTGCACCGCGTCTTCGACTCGCCTCGCGACACCATCGTCTTCGACACCGGACACCAGACCTACGTCCACAAGCTGCTCACCGGCCGGCGAGACGACTTCGTCAACCTGCGCAAGAAGGGCGGACTGTCGGGCTACCAGAGCCGGGCCGAGTCCGAGCACGACGTCGTCGAGAACTCGCATGCGTCCACTGCGTTGTCCTGGGCTGACGGCATTGCCATCGCGCGTCGCCTCCAGGGTCAGCATGATCGCTATACCGTTGCGGTTATTGGGGATGGGGCGCTCACCGGGGGGATGGCCTGGGAGGCGATCAACAACATCTCAGCGGACAAGGACCTCCCGCTGGTGATCGTCGTCAACGACAACGAACGTTCCTATGCCCCGACCACCGGCGGGCTCGCCGACCACCTGGCTACGTTGCGGGTGACGCGCGGCTACGAACGATTCCTGGACTGGGGCAAGAACACCCTGGCCCGCACCCCGGTCGTGGGCACTGCGATGTACGAGACGCTGCACGGGATGAAGAAGGGCCTCAAGGACATCGTTGCACCGCAGGGCATGTTCGAGGATCTGGGGCTGAAATACCTTGGCCCGGTCGACGGACATGACGAGGAGGCTGTCGAGTCGGCACTGCGCAGGGCGCGGGCGTTCGGCGGGCCGGTGCTTGTCCATGTGATCACCCAGAAGGGCCGTGGCTACGCACCTGCTCGTGAGGACGAAGCCGACCGGTTCCATGCCGTGGGCGTCATCAACGCTGAGACGGGCCTGCCGTTCAACGAGGGCGGCCGGGTCTGGACCGACGAGTTCAGCGATGAGATGTGCGCCATCGGCGCCGACCGACCCGACGTGGTGGCGCTGACCGCGGCGATGCTGATTCCCGTTGGCCTGGACAGGTTCGCGGCCAGATTCCCGGACCGGGTCTTCGATGTGGGAATCGCCGAACAGCACGCGATGACGATGGCGTCCGGGCTCGCCTTTG
>JBDTMW010000245.1:0-3923 GCA_039934065.1 Actinomycetota bacterium
TCCATGATGACGCCGCCCTTGAGCATCTCGGCCATACCGCGCTTGACGCGCGAGGTCCCGGTGGCAGGAACGTTTGCGGGGGTGGTCTCTTGCGATGACAAGACAGTGGCCTCTTCCGGGAGTCTCGCGGTGCCTGCGTGGTGGTGCGGGCTTGCTGCCCATATTAGGACGTCAGGCGCCTCGACCAAGCATCGGTAGCTCGTCGTCGATCTCGAACGTCTGTGGGAGCTCGGCGTGGCCAGCCAGGCGGAGCAGCCGCACGCCCGGCTTGCGCCTCACCCGACGCACATCGGTGACGGCGTCGTTCAGAAACCTGCGGGCCAGCTGCACTCGTTGGTTGGCAGCGGCCACGCGTTGGAGGACCGGGGCGCCGACAGCCGCGTCGGCCCGGAGGTGCCGCAGAGCATCCTCGCCCAGTGCCACCTCGAGGGCCTGGGTCAGGTCGCTCTCGATGGCCTCCCGGGACGTATGGTCCGAGGTATCGGCCTCGAGCGAGTCGGACGCTGCGCTGGCCAGGATCAGGGCGCTGGCAGTGTCGAGGGCGCCACAGTTGGCGAGCTCGAGCGTGGCTTCGGCGCGGCGGACCAGCTGGGAGTCGAGGACACTGAGGGCGCCTTCGGCCCGGGAGTGCAACCGGTCGAGCCGGGCGGCGCCGTATGAGACGTACCAGGCAACGAGCACCAGCAGTGCGATCCCGGTGATGATCCGGCTGAGGTCCATCACGTGCCTCCGTTGTTTCTGCCGGTACGCAACAGTCGTCCCCATCGTGAGTCTGGCTCGCTGGAGGCGCGCACCGAAGCCGCACCGAAGACGACCGTCTCGTAGACCGCCATGACGTCCTCTGCGACCACGGACCAGTCAAAGACGTTGGCTCGTTCGCGTCCGGCGGTGGCCAGCTGTTCGCGGCGCACGGGGTCGCGCAGGAGCGCAACGACGGCCCTGGCCAGGTCAACCGGGTCCTCGTTCAGGAACAGCTCACCTGCCTCACCATCGCGCAGAACCCGGGTGAATGCCGGCAGGTCGCTGGCCAGCACCGTCGCCCTGGCGCTCATGGCCTCGATCAGGATGATGCCGAAGCTCTCGCCACCGGTGTTCGGCGCGACGTAGACGTCGGCAGACGCCAGCAGGCTTGCCTTGTCCCCGTCGCTGACCGGGCCGAGGAACTCGCAGGCCGCGGCCGCCTCGCTGGTCATCTTCTCGCGAACGGAGTCGGGGTCGCCGGGACCGGCGACCAGCACCCGGACGCCGGGGATCTCGCGAAGGATCTGTGGCAGCGCCTGCGACAGGACCGGCATACCTTTGCGTGGCTCTTCCATCCGTCCCAGGAAGGCGATCGTGGGTCGTTCGACGGTGCCTTCCCAGTCGGGCCGCCGCTTGGCCGACGCGAACCGTTCGACGAACACACCGTTGGGGATCACCACGGCATCGCCGCCGAGATGCGTGGTCACCGTTCGCCGCGCGTCTTCGGAGACAGCGATCCGGGCGCTGATCTTCTCGAGACTGGGACGCAGCAGCGGGTATGCCGCCTGCATGGCTCGCGAGCGCAGGTTGGACGTGTGGAAGGTGGCCACGATGGGCCCGTCCACCGCCCACAGGGCGAGGACGGAGACGCTGGGAGCAATCGGCTCGTGGAGATGGACGACGTCAAAACGGCCGGATTCAACCCAGCGGCCAACACGGGCGGCGGTCAGGGGGCCGAACGACAGCCGGGCCACAGAGCCGTTGTAGCGCACCGGAACAGCCCTGCCAGAGCTGACGACATAGTCGGGCAGCGGGGTGTCGTCATCGGCCGGTGCCAGCACGCTGACGTAGTGACCTTGCGAGATGAAGTACTCGGCGAGGTCGCGCACATGAAGCTGCACTCCCCCGGGGACGTCGAAGGAGTATGGGCTGACGATCCCGATTCTCATCTGGTCTCACCTGGTGCCCGGTCGCCGATGTGTTCGGCCAGTCGGTCGTCATCGAGGTCCTTGGTGAAGACGCGCTGCATCATGTGCCAGTCCTCGGTGTGTTCGCGGACCGCCTCGGACAGCACGTCGGCGCAGGCCTGCGTCAAGGCCCGGACCTTGTCCCTGGAGGTGCCTTCGGCCGGCACGGGAACGGCGTCGTGGAAGGTCACCACAGTCCTCCAGCCTCGCCCCCGCGGATGCGGCTCGTAGTGAACCATGCAGGGGTGCAGGGCGGCGCCGGTGTTGACTGCCAGGGCGGCCGGCCCGACCGCCATCCTTGCCCGCTGACCGCAGAAGTCGACCTCGATACCGCCCTTGGTCAGGTCGCGGTCGGCCAGCAGGGCAACCAGCGCGCCGGAGCGGCAGGCTTTGGTCAGCTCGCGGAAGACGTCGCCACCGCCGGTCAGCGGGATGATCCGCATGCCAAGTTGCTCACGGAACGCGAGGAACTCGTCGAAGAGCTCCTCCGGCTTGAGTCGTTCGGCCACAGTCGTGACGGGTGCCAGCTGGGTAGTGGACCAGGCGCCGCCGAAGTCCCAGTTGCCCATGTGTCCGAGGAACATGATCGCCGAACGGCCCGACTTCAGCTTTGCACGGACCGGGGTGTCGCCGACGACCCGCACGCCGTCGATGAGCTCGTCGATGCTGCGGTCAGGAAGTCGGAACGAGTCGCACCAGTAGCGCAGGTAGGAACGCATTCCGGCCCGCACCAGAGCATCGAGCTCATCGGGGCTCAGCTCCGGCCGGACGATGCCGTAGTTGCTGCGCATCCGTTCGACGCCCTTGCCCCCGCGCCGCCAGACGGCATCGGCGAGCAGGTCGAAGGACCGGTAGGCCAGGCGATCCGGCAGCCGGCGGGTGAGAGACCACCCGGCTCGGTAGCCAGCGAGCGAGGCGCGCTCAGTCAGCGTGCTCACGCGACCTCAAACGCCTGCCGGCGGACCTCGAGCATCCGCTGGACCACGGTGATCAGGCTGGCCAGGGCCAACAGGGACAGCACCACGGTCAACAGCACCTCGGGCGCGCCCAGCCCGACCAGACCTGTGGCGATCAGCACGGCCACCAGCCGGTCTGCGCGTTCGGCGATTCCGACGTTGGCCGTCATGCCCAGACCCTCGGCACGGGCTTTTGCATAGCTGACGACGCTGCCCAGGATCAGGCAGGCCAGCGCCAGGGCCGCGAGGTATGGCGTGCCGCCGTCGCCGGCATACCAGAGAACGAGCCCGCCGAAGACGGCACTGTCGCCCACCCGGTCCAGGGTTGAGTCAAGGTAGGCGCCCCACTTTGTCGAGCGACCCGCGAGTCGGGCCATACAGCCGTCGAGAGTGTCGGAAAGGGCAAACACCGAGACGATGATCGTGCCCCAGAAGAACTCATGACGCGGGTAGAAGCCCAGGGCGCCCACGCCGACGCCGACTGTGCCGACAATCGTCACGACGTCCGCGCTGATGCCGAGCTTGACGAACAACCTGGCCAGTGGCGTGAAGAGCTTGTTGATGAAAGCTCGCGCGAATCGATTCAGCATGGTGGCCCCAGCGTACCGACCGGGCTGGCGGGGTTGTGCCGAACGCCGTGAGACGACATCGTTTTGGCCATGAGTACCAAGACCGCTACGAGCGCACCCGTCCTTCAGGCCACGGCTCCTGGTGAGATCCGCAATGTGGTGCTCGTTGGGCACAGCGGCGGCGGGAAGACGACCCTGTTCGAGCATCTCGTGGCCGCGACGACGCCTGGCTACCGGGCCAAGCCGGTCCTCGACGAACGCTCGGTGCAGCTCGCCGTCGCCTCCGTCTCGCATGACGGCGTGGCGCTCAACCTCATCGACACACCTGGCTATCCGGACTTCGTCGGCGAGCTGCGAGCTGGTCTGCGTGCCGCAGATGCCGCCCTGTTCGTGATCTCTGCCGCGGACGGGGTCGACGGCGCCACCATGTTGTTGTGGGAGGAGTGCGCGGCGATCGGCATGCCGCGGGC
>JBDTMW010000246.1:0-3888 GCA_039934065.1 Actinomycetota bacterium
CGACCCGGCCTACGACACCGGCCTTGACGTCAGCCGACGACCTCGGCGACCGAGAGCCATTCCAGCTCAAGAGCCTCGCGTTCGTCCACGATGGCTCGCAGCGTGTCATTCAGCGCGAGCACCGCGGCATGGTCAGCAGCCTTGGCCGCCATCTCGAGGTGGATCTTGTCCTCCTGCGTGGACAGCTTGGTCAGCAGTCGCTCGATCCGGTTCAGGTCCTTCTTGGCTTCACGCAGCTCTGCAGCCGACGGCCCGGGGGGGGCTTCGGACGAAGCTGACCCGACCGGGCCTCGCAGACCCCCTGCCCCACCTGAGGGCCCGGCTGCCGCCGACGCGCGCGCGGCGTGGCGAAGGTCGAGGTACTGCTCGACGCCACCCGGCAGGTCCCGGATCCCGCCGTCGCCCAGCATCGCGACCTGCCGGTCACACATCCGCTCGAGCAGGTAGCGGTCGTGGGAGACGACCAGAAGGGTGCCCGCCCAGCCGTCGAGGACGTCCTCCATCGAGGTCAGGGTCTCGATGTCGAGGTCGTTGGTCGGTTCGTCGAGGATCAGCACGTTGGGCTCGGCCATCAGCAGGCGCAGGAACTGCAACCGCCGGCGCTCACCGCCCGACAGGTCGGAGACGCGGGTCTGCTGACGGCCGCCGCTGAAGCCCAGGCTCTTGGCCAGCTGGCTGGCGCTCACGTCCTTGTCCCCGAGCCGGGTGAACTGCTTGACGTCCTCGATCGCCTCGATGACCCTCCAGTCGTCGAACTTGTCGAGCTCTCGGACCTCCTGGGTGAGGTAGGCCATGGACACCGTCTTGCCGACCTTGCGCTTGCCGGCGGACAGCGGGAGGTCACCGTAGATCGCCCGCATCAGGGTGGACTTGCCGGAGCCGTTGACACCCACGATGCCGATCCGGTCGCCGGGCGCGAGACGCCAGGTCACCCGGTCGAGCAGGCGCCGCCCGCCCAGGGTCACGCTGGCATCGATGAGATCGACGACGTCCTTGCCCAGCCGGGTCGTCGCAAAGCGCACCAGCGACACCTCGTCGCGGGCCGCCGGCTCGTCCGCGATCAGCTCGTTGGCGGCATCGATGCGGAACTTCGGCTTGGTCGAGCGGGCCGGCGGACCCCTGCGCAGCCAGGCCAGCTCCTTGCGCAACAGGTTGCTCCGGCGTTCCTCCGTGACGGTCGCCACCCGGTCACGCTCGGCCTTCGCCAGCACGTATGCCGCATAGCCGCCCTCGTAGAAGTTCACCTGGCCGTCGACGACCTCCCACGTCGTGGTGGCGACTTCGTCGAGGAACCAGCGGTCGTGGGTCACCGCGACAACGGCAGTGCCAGGACGGGTGCGACGGGTGGCCAGGTGGTCGGCCAGCCACGCGACCCCTTCGACGTCGAGATGGTTGGTCGGCTCGTCCAGCAGCAGCAGGTCGGGGTCGGCCGCCAGGAGCGCGGCAAGTGCCAGCCTGCGACGCTCGCCGCCGGACAGGGGACCCACCATCGCCTCGAGGCCACCCACGTCGGGGGCGTCGATGCCGCCGAGCAGCCCGTCCAGGATGTCGCGGATGCGTGGGTCACCCGCCCACACGTGCTCGGGCAGGTCGCCGAGCACTGCCGTTCGGACCGTGGCCTCGGGGTCGAGCGTGTCGACCTGGGTGAGCATCGCGATGGTCAACGATCCGAGCTTGGTGATCCGACCCTCGTCCACCGTCTGGAACCCGGCAAGGACGCGCAGCAGGGTGGACTTGCCGTCACCGTTGCGCCCGACGACGCCGATGCGGGTGCCACTCGTGACACCCAGGGACACGCCGTCGAGGATGCGGGTCGTGCCGAGGGCCAGCGAGGCGCGTTCGACCGAGACGAGATTGGCCACCGTGTTCAGCTGCTCCTGAGCCCGGCGGGCCCGGTGAGGACATGCGCCCCGGCAACAGGTCCAACGGCCCTCTTGACGCCCGATGCCACCCCTGACGCCGTCAGCGACACAGCCAGGTCCAGACCGTGCTCGGTGTCGGACACCAGGAAGGCGACCGTCGGCCCGGATCCGGACACGATGCCACCCAGGGCGCCGTACTCCATCCCTGTCTGGAGCACCTCCTCGAGCCCGGGCTGCAGCGAGAGAGCGGCCGGCTGGAGGTCGTTGCTCAACGCACGACCCAGAGCCGCGGCATCGCCGGAGCGCAGCGCGGTCATCATCGCCGCAGACGGCAACGGCTCGCGAACCCGCTGGTTCGCCCTCAGCCGGTCGCACTCGGCATAGACAGCGGGGGTCGAGAGGCCGACCTCACCAAGGGCGAAAACCCAGTGGTAGCTGCCGCGCCCGAGCACGGGCGCCAATCGGTCCCCGCGGCCTGACCCCATCGCCGTACCGCCTCCGAGGGCGAACGGAACGTCGCTGCCGAGCTCGGCCCCCAGCTCCTCCAGCTCGGCCTTGGAGGATCCCAGACCCCACAGGGCGTCGAGGGCCACGAGCGCACCTGCCGCGTCGGCTGACCCACCCGCCATACCCCCCGCGACCGGGATGTTCTTGTCGATGGTGATGTGAACGGGTGTGTCGATGCCGGAGTCCCGGGCCAGCAGTCGTGCCGCCCGGATGGCCAGGTTGGTGTCGTCCGTCGGAACCCGGCTGGCGTAGGGGCCGGTGACGGTCACGCCCCAGTCGTCATCCGACTCGATGCTGACGTCGTCATAGAGCCCGACCGCCTGGAACACCGTGGCCAGGTGGTGGAACCCGTCCGGACGCAGCGGACCGACCATCAGCTCGAGGTTGACCTTGGCCGGCACCCGGGCCGTGACGCAGGGGGCCGACCGGGCCGCGGAGCTCATCGGCTCACCAGGGCCGAGCGGGCCGCCGCAATCGCCGCGAAGGCATGGATGTCGAGCTGCTCGCCGCGCGTCCGGGGGTCGATGCCGGCAGCCAGCAGCGCCGTCTCGGCATTGGCCGGCGAGCCCGCCCATCCGGCCAGAGCGGCACGCAGGGTCTTGCGACGTTGGGCGAATGCCGCGTCGATGCAGGCGAACACCTCCGTGCGTGACGCCGGCGTATGAGGCGGCTCGCGCCGGTCAAGGGCGACCAGGCCCGAGTCCACGTTGGGTGCCGGCCAGAAGACCTTGCGGCTCACCGTCCCGGCCAGCCGCGCTTCGGCATACCAGGCGGCCTTGAGACTGGGGATCCCGTAGGTCTTGTTGCCCGGCGGGGCCACGAGGCGCTCGGCAACCTCGAGCTGCACCATCACCAGGACCCGCCGCAGCGTGGGGAAGGCCTCGAGGAAGCTCAGCACGACGGGCACGGAGATGTTGTACGGCAGGTTCGCAACCAGCGCGGTGGGCTGCGGGTCGGGCAGGGTGCGCATCGTCATGGCGTCCGCGGCGACGACCTCGAGACGGTTGCTGTATGCCGGCGCCAGAGCAGCCACGGTGCCCGGCAACGCTGCCGCGAGACTGGAGTCGATCTCGACCGCCACGACCCTGGCGACCTGGGGCAGCAGCGCGAGGGTGAGCGAGCCCAGGCCCGGCCCGATCTCGACCACCACGTCGTCGGGGCGCAGCTCGGCCAGGCGCACGATCCGGCGCACGGTATTGCCGTCGATCACGAAGTTCTGGCCCCAGCTCTTGGTCGGGCGTACGCCCAGACGACCCGCTATCTCACGGATCTGGCCGGCCCCGAGCAGCCCGGCTGGGGCGTCCTCACTCATGTCTGCAGCCTAGGCGGAGACCAGGTCTTCTCACGAACCACCGGTGTTCGGTGAGGAGGGGTTCGGCGGTGAGGAGCTGTCAGGCGGCCGAGGCACAGCCCCACGGAGCCAGGCCGCGGCTGGCATAGACCGTGTTGGCCACGGCGATCTGCTCCAGGCGGGTGGCCAGGTCGGCGCGCGAGGCGTACTTTCCGCCGCCGTTGCCCA
>JBDTMW010000247.1:0-3886 GCA_039934065.1 Actinomycetota bacterium
GGACCTGGCCTCACTGCTCGAGCTGCTGATCGCCGGACTGGACGAGACCCCTCAGAGCTGAGCCGGCCGCCCTGAGCCACTGGGCCAGCGCCTGTGGAACTGTGACGTCTTCGGACACATGCCGGCAGACGCACCCCGCCCGGTCAGGCGAGCTCGGGGAACCAGATGCCGATCTCGCGCTGGGAGGACTCGGGTGAGTCAGAACCGTGAACGATGTTCTGCTGGACCTTCAGTCCCCAGTCGCGGCCGAGGTCGCCTCGGATCGTGCCGGGCAACGCCACCGTCGGATCCGTCGCTCCGGCCAGCGCGCGGAAGCCCTCGATGCAGCGATGGCCCTCGATCACCGCAGCGGTCACCTGGTCACTGGCCATGAACTCCATCAGCGGCTCGTAGAACGGCTTGCCCTCGTGCTCGGCGTAGTGCTGGGCCAGTCGTGCGCGGTCGGGGGTGAAGATCGACAGGGCCACCAGGGTGTAGCCCTTGGCCTCGATCCTGCGCAAGACCTCGCCGGACAGGCCACGCGAGAAACCGTCGGGCTTGACCAGGACCAGGGAGCGTTCCGTCTGTATCGTCACAGTCCGCAACCCTAGCCGTCGTGCGGTGACGGCAGGTTCTCGGACGCTTCGCCTGCTAGCGGTTCGTCGCCAGGCGGCTCGTTTGCGGCTGAGCGCTCGGCGGCATACCACTGCGCATCCACCCGCCTGGTGTGCTCGTCCATGGTGCGTCCCTGGACCAGCGCGGTCAGCCAGAGCGCGCCGAACAACAGGCCGACGGGCAGCATCGCCGGGACGATGAACGCGCAGGCCAGCGTTGCGAGCTGAAGGACCCAGCCCACGGTGACGCCCCACGGCCGACGCAGCAGTCCGGCGTCAAGGATGCAGATCACGGCCAGCAGCGACCCGATGATGAGGAACGTGCTGGACGTGCTGGATCCGTTGACCGCGGCCAGGGCTCGAGCCACGAGCGCACCGAAGAAAACGGCCAGGCCCTGCGTGCCGATGACGACGCCGGCCAGGCGCCGAGTCATCTTGCCCGGAACGCCGTAGAACATCAGAGCTCTCATCCGTCCGTCCGGCCCAGCAGCATCCGGACCTCGGCAGCGGTGATGATCGATCCCGTGGCCAGCACGGCCCCGCTCACGCCGCCCTCATCGGCCAGCGCGGCAGCCCGGTCGAGAGCATCGGGCAGGTTGTCGATGACGGTGACGCGATCATCCCCGTAGATCTCGGCGGCAAGGCGGCCCAGACGATCGGGCCTCATGGCACGTGGTGAGGTGGTGCGGGTTATCACGACCTCGTTCAGCACCGGCTCGAGCATCTCAAGGATCGCCGTCGCGTCCTTGTCCTCCAGAATCGCAATGACACCAACGAGCTTCGCGAAGTTGAAGGCGTCCTCGATGGCCGTCCGGAGTGCCAAGGCGCCGGCCGGGTTGTGCGCCGCGTCCACCAGGACGGTGGGCGAACGGCGCACGATCTCCAGACGTCCCGGCGATGTCGCTCCTGCCAGTCCGGCGCGGATCAGGTCGATGTCGAGCCGGTGCTCGCCACCACCGACAAACGACTCGACGGCCGCCAGCGCTATCGCAGCGTTGTGGCCTTGGTGGGGGCCGTGCAGCGGAAGGAAGAGGTCCTCGTAGTCACCACCCAGACCGCGTATGGCCAGCTGCTGGCCGCCGACCGCGACCTCCCGGCGCAGGATGCCGAACTCGTTGCCCTCGAACGCCGTTCGCGCACCCACCTCCTCAACCCGGTCGAGCAGGATCCTGGCTACCTCAGGCTCCTGCAGCCCGCTGACCACCACGGAGCCGGCCTTGATGATTCCGGCCTTCTCCGTCGCAATGTCCTCCAACGACGAACCCAGGAACCGCTCGTGGTCAATCGCGATCGGTGTCACCACGGCCACCTTGGCGTCAACGACGTTGGTGGCATCCCAGGACCCGCCCATGCCGACCTCGATGACCGCAACGTCAACAGGTGCGTCGGCGAACGCAGCCAGCGCCACCGCAACCAGGACCTCGAAATACGTCATCTGCGGGTCGTCTTGCTCAGCAGACCTGGCGTCGACCATCTCGATGAAGGGGATCACGTCCTCGTAGGAAGCGATGAACCTCTCGGCGTCGATCGCCTCGCCGTTCAACGCGATCCGTTCGCGGATGTCGTGCAGATGAGGCGAGGTGAACCGCCCCGTCGACAACCCCATCTCGCGCAGCAGGCGTTCTATCATCCGCGTGGTCGACGTCTTGCCATTGGTGCCCGTGATGTGGATGGCCGGGAACGCGTGCTGCGGGTCGCCGAGCAGGTTCATCACGGCGGCGATGCGATCCAGCGAAGGCTCGAGGTCGTGCTCCGGCGCTCGAGCCAGGATGGACTGCTCGATCTCGCGCATCTGCTTGCGGATCTGGAGGTTGTGCGCGGCATCGCGCTGTGCTGAGTCTGGTCGTCCGCTCATCAAAGCTCCCTGGGGTCGATCACGAGATACTTCCAGCCGGACGGCGGCATCAGATCTTCGCCACGAGGATGCGGATCGGCTGGTTGTCGCCGACGACAGCGTCCACGCCCTGGCCTGCCGGCAGCGGGTGTGCTGATCCTGCCGAGCCGAACTGCATAGCGAGCGTCTCCATCATGATCAGCTGCTGATGGGCCACGGTGGCCGCCCAGACGCCGTCATCGCCACTCACAGTCAGGCTGATCCGGTCGCTGACGTCCAGGCCCGCATCACGGCGCGCCTGCTGAACGGCACGGATGACGTCTCGGGCGAGTCCCTCGGCGGCCAGCTCCGGTGTCACCGTGGTGTCCAGGACCACGAACCCGTTGTGCGGCAACATGGCCGTGACCCGCGACGACGCCTCTGCCGGGCTCGCGGCCGCGGCGACAGTGTTGCTGGCCGAACGTCCTTCAGCGACAACGGTTTCGAGGGAGTACTCCCCCTCGACCAGCGCCAGACCACCCGCCGTGACAATGCCGTCCGGAGAGATCGACCAGTCGCCGGTCTTGCTGCCCTTGATGGCGACCTGGACGTTCTTGCCCAGACGGGGGCCGGCCGCCCTGGCATTCACCGTCAGCTTCTGGGTGACGCCGAAGTCGGCCTCGCTGGCCGACTCGAGGTCCACCAACGTGACGGTTCGAACGTTGATCTCGTCCGCGACGATGGCGGCAAACGACTGCAGCGCCTCGGCATTGGCGGTCACGACGGTGAGGTCCTGCAGCGGCAGCCGGTTCCGCAGCCCGCTGGCTTTGCGCAGGCCCCCGGCCACCGAGCAGATCTCGCGAGCACGGTCCATCGCATGGACCAGCTCGTCGTCCGCGGGCAGGTCAGAGGCATCCGGCCAGTCGGTCAGGTGCACCGAACGGGCACCGGTCAGGCCGCGCCAGATCTCCTCGGCGGTGAAGGGCAGCAGCGGGGCGACGACGCGGGTGACGACCTCCAGGGTGGTGTAAAGCGTGTCGAAAGCACTGTCACGAGAGTCGCTCGCGGTGTTAGCGGTGTCCCAGAACCGGTCGCGCGAGCGCCGGATGTACCAGTTGGAGAGCACGTCCAGGAAGCCGCGCACCGACTCGCAGGCGGCGGCGACGTCATACGTGTCCAGCTGGTCCTGGACCTCGCCGACGAACCGGCGCAGCTTGGCCAGCAGGTACCGGTCGAGGACGTCCTGCGAGGCCGTGGACCACCTGGCCTCATAACCAGCGCCACCTTGTGCGGCGTTGGCGTACAGCGAGAAGAAGTACCACGAGCTCCACAGCGGGAGCAGCACCTGGCGCACGCCGTCGCGGATGCCCTGCTCGGTGACGATGAGGTTGCCACCGCGCAGGATCGGGCTCGACATGAGGAACCAGCGCATCGCGTCGGCGCCGTCGCGGTCGAAGACCTCGGAGACGTCGGGGTAGTT